>JAHJRE010000127.1 GCA_018831055.1 Bacteroidota bacterium | reverse complement strand
CCCCAGTCGCCCAGCCCCCAGTTCCCAGTCACCCAGCTCCCAGTCACCCAGCCCCCAGTTCCCCCATCATCATTCCTTCTTAAACATCTCCCAATATACCTTCCTGTTTATGACCAGGAAATATAAATTTAAAAGGAATGTAAATCCACCGATGGGAAGGCTCATGGAATCAAGAAAGATGCCATATAACAGGATGTTAAGTGATATTGGAGCAAGCAGAACCATAGTGAAAGAAACAAAACGGTTTAGCATCAGCGAAAATGCCGCTATTAATTCGACTGCTACAATAACGGGTATCATATATCCTGCGGCGATCAGGGCTCCAAAAAAATCGGCTCCTGGCCCTGACCCCATTTCCATCGGAAGAAAATGAAATACTTTGTTCAACCCGAAAACCAGGAGTATTATAGCCAGCAGAAACCTTAAAACATTGCTTAGTGTTTTCATGAATATTTCTTTACCTTTGATTATCAGTAATATATTTAGAAAACAATTGTTGCAAAAGAATGTTTTCCAGCTGTCTTGCTTTTAATAAAATTTAATGAGTATCGGGTATGATTAATATCAAGTTGCCTGCTCTATGGTTGCAGGATGCAGGATGCAGGGTGCAGGTTACAGGCTGCAGGGTGCAGGGTGCAGGTAGTGTGGGTGTGGGTGATGAGTGATGAGTTGTCGCTTGCAACCTGTCGCCTGTAACTTTGTGTTAATGTTTCCCAATACTCATATAAAATTTTATTCCCTTGTAACCATTTAGCAATTCTCAGGTAATTTAAGTACGAAAAACACTTTTTCATGGAAACTAAAACCGATGAGATTTGGATGAAGGAAGTTAAAGAGGGTAACCTGGAATCAATGATTCCATTATTTGAAAAATACCAGGTTCCTCTCTTTAATTTTTTCCTCAGATTGACCGGTAACCGGATGAATAGCGAAGACCTTGCCCATACGGTTTTTTCACGGGTTATGATGTACCGCGAATCCTATACAGATGGCAAGTCATTCAGGTCCTGGCTTTATCAGATGGCAAGAAATGTACATATTGATCATTATCATAAGAACAAGCAATATGTGAACGGTGATCTTATCATGATGTACAAGTCCGCGGATTCGGCCGATGCATTAGAGGAAATGGAGCGAAATGAAAAATATAATGCTTTATATGATGCTTTGGAACAGCTAACGGAAGAGCAGAAGGAGATAATAGAACTGAGTCGTTTCCAGGGGCTGAAGTATGAAGAAATCTCGGAAATAACGGGAAATTCCGTTCCGGCAATTAAAGTTAAGGTTCACCGGGCCATGCATAAATTAAGGGAGTACTATTTTCAATTGGTTTAAATATGATCACAATGGATTGCATAAAAGTAAAAACCCTGCTTATCGATTATATCGATGGTATCCTGGATCCGGAAATTGTAACGGAGGTACGCAGGCATCTGTCGGCTTGCCCTGGATGTCACAGAGAATATGAACAGATGAAAGATCTGTTGATTGATTTGCAACAGTTGCCTTTGGCCACGCCCTCCGACCAGCTGAGAAAACGCTTTCTGGATAGTCTTTCCGCTGAAAAAGAAAGACTGGCTGGTGATAGTGCAGGAAAGAGATATAGCTTTCCAGGAATAGTGCAATGGATAACTTCTCCATCGGGAAGGATTGCAGCCGGTTTCCTGATCCTGATAACCGGTTTCCTGATGGGTTTTATCCTCAACCCAGGCCCGCGTTCCAGCCATCGTGAAATGGAAATGCTCAGGAATGAAATAGATATTATGAAACATATCCTGATGATTTCGAAATTGGAAGAATCCAGTGCAAGTCAGCGAATCCAGGCTGTAAGTTATATTCGTGACCAGGAGGAACCCGGGGAAGAAATGATCATGGCCCTGATCAACACTATGAACCGCGATGGTAATGTGAATGTGAGAATGGCAGCTGCTACGGCTCTGTCGAAATATACCGGATATAGTTTCGTGAAAGACGCCCTGATCAACGCTTTGAATATTGAAAGGGATCCGCTGATGCAGATCACTTTGATACAGCTTATTTCCGAAACCGGTGATGAAAGAGCCGTTGACCCTTTGAACAGAATCATTGAATCACCGGAAAATGCAGATGTGGTTAAAAGCCAGGCTATGAAAGGTCTTAGAACCATTATCTGAGAATTAAAATAACAATAAGAAAAACGATTAATGAATACCAGGAAGGAAAAATGTCGAGTTACACGATCCATGTTACAGGTTACAGGCTGCATGTTTCAGGTTGCAGTTAACCGACAGTTGAATATGGATCGTTATCCTGTCACTTGTAACCTGTAACCTGTAACCTGTAACCTGAAACTACTTGTTATTTTTTCCTGCTACTAAATAAAATGAATGTTCCTTTTTTAAAACCTAATTATCATGAAAACAATAACTTTAATAGTATTAACGACAGTATTTTCACTCAGTTCATTTTCTCAGGAATATAAAATGAATATCGAAAATGCAAAAAGATTGAGCGTTAGTAATTTCCCTGCAGGAATCGTAATCGAAGCCACAAACGGAAATGAACTGATCATTCAAACTCAAAACTTTTCTAAACCACCGGAAAGAGCTGATGGCCTTAAACCGTTATCCGATATTGTGGATAACACTCAAATAGGATTACAGGTAGTAATCTCCGGGGATGCAATCGAGGTAAAAGGTGCGACAAAAAGAATTGAAGATGCTATATATACCTTCAAGGTTCCTGCTTCCCTCGTAGTTAAGCTTGACTTTTCCAGTCCGTTTGCTGATGAGGATATTCGAATTAAAGGCATAAGTAATGAAATTGAAATCCAGGCGCTGAATCCGGATATCTTCCTGGAAAATATTACCGGCCCTGCAGTGATTAATGCCATAAACGGTGACATTAACATTGTAATAAGTAAGCTAAACCAGGAAAGCCCTTCCTCTATTACTGCGATAAACGGTGTCCTGGATATAAGCCTTCCGGGTGATACAAAGGCTGATCTTGAAATCCGGACAGTTAACAGTGAGGTTTATACTAATCTCGATATTGAAATTCCCGGTAAAAGTAAAAATATGGATTTTATCGGTGGAAGAAATGTAGGAGGGAAGCTCAACGGTGGTGGTGTTGAGTTGAAGCTTACAGCAATTAATGATAATATTTATCTCAGAAAGAAATAGCCATGGAAAGGTTTATTGTAATGCTTCTCCTGCTTCTTGTGCAGGCAGGAGGAGCTTTTTCACAACGTGTGGTTGAAAAATCAATCCCGTATAGCGATAGCCAGGTTATCAAAATTGATTTTCCTTTTGCTGACGAAATAAAGGTTTCCGGGTGGGAAAAGGATGAAGTTCAGATAAGTGTTTCGGTGAATATAAATGATAATGAAGATAACGACGCTTTTATTCTTAAGATTGATGATAGTGGAGACCTGGAGATAGAATCGGAAATAAAAGGTTTAAAAGAGCTTTCAAGGGGTTACAGAATAACTCAGGATGAAAATGGGCAGGTTGTTTACCGGTCTGATTGCATCAATATGGAAATTTTTTATGAAGTGTGCATCCCTCAAAACACTGAACTAAGCATGGAAACCATCAGTGGAAACGTTGTTTTAATTGGCTTATCGGGTGAACTGGAGGTAAACACCATCAGCGGATTCATCGATCTGGCCATTACGGAAAACGCCCGGGTTGATTTTGATCTGCAAACCATTACAGGAGGTATGTATTCTGACCTTGACCTGGAATTTGAAGATGAGGTAGATGGATTATTTCATGTTGGAGGCCATTCAGTAAATGCAACCCTGAACGAAGGCGGAAGAAGTATATTCCTGGAAACTATTTCAGGTGATATTTATCTGAGAAAGTCATCAATACTGCAAAAGTAAATTTTCTGAAAAGATTGATTTCTTTTGGCTATTTTTGAAAATAAATTTACAGTCATGAGAAAGTCATTCATCACATTAATATCGGCCCTCATTCTTGCATCTGTAGTTTTTTCACAGGATACAGGCAAGGTAAGGGCCGACAAGCTTTGGGAGTCGGAAAAAGTATTCCAAATTCCGGAATCCGTTTTTTATGATCATCAAAACAAAGTGCTGTATGTATCAAACATCAATGGAAATCCTACCGTGGAAGATGAAAATGGTTTCATTTCCAGGGTTGGACTTGATGGAAAAGTGATTGATCTGCAGTGGGTTCAGGGTTTAAATGCTCCCAAAGGTATGGGGAAAATCGGAAATGTTTTGTACGTTACCGATATCACGCGTCTTATTGAGATCGATATTCCTACGGGCAGAATCCTTCATATACATGATGTTGAAGGGGCAAAATTCCTGAATGATATCACCACCGATCCACAAGGTTATGTGTATATTTCTGACATGCAGGCGGGTGTTATATACCGTTACGATGGTAAAAGTATTGAAAATTGGATGGAAGGAGAAATACTGGTCAGTCCAAACGGCCTTTATCTCAAGGATAATGTCCTTTATATCGGTTGTACCGACCGTATTATTAAAGTGGATACAAAAACCGGAGACCATAAAATCTCGTTTGAGGGAACAGGCAGCATCGACGGATTAAATGTTGATATGCATGGAAATTATATTATCTCAAACTGGAGAGGTTTGGTTCAATTTATACAACCTCCTGACCTAAAGATCATTCTCTTCAATACCTCCGATAAACTGGTCAATGCCGCAGATATATTCTTTGCCCCCTCCACGGGTATCCTCTACGTTCCAACCTTCGCCGACGGAAGAGTGATGGCCTATAAGATTGTTTATAACGAGTAGGGGAAAATCAAGGTGCAAGCGACAAGCGACAAGCTACAAGCGACAAGTGACAAGTGACAAGTGACAAGCTACAAGCGACAAGCTACAGGTTACAAGCTACAGGGTGCAAGTTACAGGCTGTACCTCACACTCCACACCCTTTACTCTGCCCCCTGCCCCCTGTAACCTGCAACTTGTTCCCAGTTCCCAGTCCCCAGTCCCCAGTCCCCAGTTCCCAGTTCCCAGTTCCCAGTTCCCAGTCCCCAGTCCCCAGTCCCCAGTCCCCAGCTTCACTTCAACCACCGATCAAGCCAGTTAAAAAACGTTCTCTGCCATAATATGCCATTTTGTGGCGATAATACCCAATGGTTTTCATCGGGAAAGTACAGGAATTCGGCAGGAACACCTCTGAGCACGGCTGCGTTGAACGCACTCATCCCCTGGGTATAGGTAATTCTGTAATCTCTTTCACCATGGATGACCAGGATGGGAGTATCCCATTTGTGTACGAACTTATGCGGTGAATTTGCATAGGAATTCTGAGCGATTTTATTGTCGAATTCCCAGAATGCGCCGCCAAGGTCCCAGTCGGCAAACCACATTTCTTCCGTTTCAAGGTATTGGGCCTCGAAATTGAACATTCCATCGTGGGCAATAAATGCTTTAAACCTCTTATCGTGGTTGCCGGCGAGCCAGTAAACAGAAAATCCTCCGTAGCTTGCCCCAACTGCACCCAATCGGGTTTCATCAACAAATGGTTCATTTGCCAGCGCATCGATGGCGCTAAAATAGTCTTTCATATTTTGTCCGCCATAATCACCCGAGATCTGCTCCAGCCATTCCTGACCGAAGCCAGGCAATCCTCTGCGATTGGGTGCGACAATAATATAGCCGTTGGCAGCCATCATCTGGAAATTCCATCGGTACGACCAAAACTGGCTGACCATACTTTGGGGGCCTCCCTGGCAATACAATAAAGCCGGATAGGTCTTAGCAGGATCAAAATGCGGAGGATAGATAATCCATGTAAGCATTTCCTTATCATCAGTGGTTTTGATCCATCGTTCCTCAATATTTCCCATAGTAAGCTGATTAAGAATGTCCTGATTGACAAAGGATATCTGTGTGTCGGCTCCATCAATGGGATTTACTGAAAAAATTTCGGTTGTCATGGACATTGATTGACGGGAAGCAATCAGCTTATCGCCAGCGGGTTCGACACTCAGATAGTTGTGTATGCCTTCCGTAATCTTCCGGATGTGGCCGCTGGGAAGGTAAAGCTCGTATATGTCCTCTGTCCCGTGCCACGGACTGATAAAGAAAATCGTCTGCCCGTCGGCCGACCATGCAGGTCCATGGGCATTCTGATCCAAGTCTTTGGTATAATCAGTTTTAACGCCGGTTTCAAGATTCAAAACAAACAGCCTGTTTTTATCGGATTCATATCCATCGCGTTCCATACTTTCCCATGCCATTTTTTTACCGTCGGGTGAAAAAACAGGCCCTATATCAAAGCCCATCATTCCTTCGGTCATATTGGCCGTTTTTCCTGTAGCAATGTCGTAAAAATATATATCCGAGTTGGTGGATTTGCTATACTCCAGGCCTTTCAATTTTTTACATGTGTAAGCCAGTATTTTACTGTCGGGGCTCCAGGAAATCTGCTCCATGCCTCCAAATGGACTCAATGGGGACTCATAGGGTTCTCCTTCCATAATATCCTTGACATTGCTCAGGGATTTTCCATCGTAGTCAGCCATAAATAAATGGCTAACTGCATCCACCCAGTGATCCCAGTGTCTGTACATCAGATCATTTGCTATACGCCCGGAGGTCTTGGGCAGACCTTCATAAAGTTTGGCATAGGGATTCTCAATAATCACCTCCTTGATGAAGGCTATCATGGTCATGTCGGGAGAATATTTGAATCCACCTATACCGTTATCAATATTGCTGATCATTACTTTGTTGGTGCCGTCGGGCGACATCTCCCATAATTGTACCGATCCGCTTTCAGCAGATAGGAATCCAATTTTTTTACCATCCGGCTTCCATACTGCATTAAATTCGCTAAAAGGGGTTCTGGTTATTTGCTGAAGATCGCTTCCATCTGTGTTCATCATGTAGAGATCGCGATTGCCTTTGTTTATTGGAATATCATAATAGCCAACACTGAAAAGAACTTTGTTCCCTTCCGGTGAAACGCTGACTTCACCTATTCTCCCAAAAGCCCATAATACCTCCGGGGTCATAAGATCGCTGCTGAGATTGAGTTCCTGTTTGCCAATAACGGGTTGATCAACTGTACTTTGCTGATTACAGCCGGCCAGTATTATAACTGCACCGATTACTCCCAAAAATAAACGTAATGATTTCATCATATAATAGTTTTAATTTAATGGTACGTTGGAACCTGCATGAAGCAAATTATTGCTTTCAATATTTGTGAATGTAAGACATGCCGGTTTCATTTTGCTCAAAATTCTCAATGATATTTAGAAGATTACAATAATAAGCAATTACTTATTATATATTGTAACAATGCGGTATAAATTACGTAATACCCCATAAATTAACTTTGTTGCAACATAGCATTTTTAGTGCACTAAGGTGGATCTGCCAGTTAATCCACACGGAGAATACATGAAAACTATTACACCAAATATCAGGTACAGGATATTGTTCATCTTGGCTATCCTTGTATTATTTTTTATATCCGGATTTTTCCTTATGAAGTCGGTGGAACGTCAGCGTTACGACTTTCTATATGAAGAGCAAAAAATCAAATACTTTGATGTTCAGGATAATATCCTTGCTATAAAAGGTTCTTCTTACAAGAATCTGGTGGAAAGGATTTATAGTTTATGGGATGGAACTCTTAGGTTCCTGGAAAGCCCCGATTCATTGTTTGCCAAAGAGAATTTCGACATCCTGGTTACAAAGTATGATTATGATGTTTTCTGGATTTATGATAAAAACTTTAACCTTGTTTATTCCAGGAATGCTACTTTGGATGATTCTTTGCATCAAGCACCCATACCGGACAGTCATAGGATGAAGATGTTTTCAAATGCATTCTATTCTCAGTTTTTCCATATGTCTGATGACGGACTGCTGGAAATACGGGGTGCTACCATAAACCATCCTTCGGATACAATCCGGCCATTGCAGGCAAGGGGTTATCTTTTTATCGGGAAGCTTTGGGATGAGTATTTTATCCGTGAACTGGAAGATGCTTCTAAAAGTCATATCAGAATCTTTGAAGATTACGACCACGAGGTTGATGAAGATTCGTATGAATTGCATGAGATTGCAGTTGTAAAGCCACTTTTTGGATATGCCGCACAGGAAATAGGTCAGATTGAATTTCTTGTGGAAGAGAAGGTAATCAGCAAATTCAACCAATTTGCCAATAATCTTTTCATGTTGTATCTGGTTTTGACGATTCTTCTTACGGTTATTATTTCCTTCCTGCTGGTAAACTGGATATACAAGCCTCTTAGATTGATATCGGTGAGCCTGGTTACCAACAATGTAGTCCCTATTGAGGGGCTAAGCCGGAAGAATAATGAATTTGGGAGGTTGGCAGTTTTGATCAAGAATTTCTTCAGACAAAAAGTCAACCTGGAAAAGGAGATCATTCAAAGGGAAAAAACTGAAGAAACCCTTAAAAAGAGTGAAGAACGGTTTAGGGCACTGGTACGTCATCTGCCGGATTATGTCGTGCTGCATCAGGAGGATAAAATCATTTTCATCAACGAAGCCGGATGCAGGAAGTTCAAGTATCCGATGGATGAACTCATAGGGAGTTCCATCCTTGAACATGTCCATGAAGATGATCACGAAAAGGTTATACAATCAGTAAGCAGGCGCATGATGGGGGAAAGTGTTGATGATTATGAAATTCGCCTGATCGATAAGGAAGGTATTACGCATGATGTAATAGTTCGTTCATCGTTGATACCTTATGGTGATACACCTGCAACATTGACTGTACTGGTCGATATAACCGAAAGGAAGAAATTTGAGATCGAAATCCTGGAAAGCAGGGCCCGCCTGAATGCTATTCTGGATAATTTGCCTTACAAAGCATGGCTCAAGGATCTGCATGGAAGATATATTGCAGTTAACAAACCTTTTGCCCGATTCTACGGATTAAGCCCTTCCGAACTTTTGGGTAAAACAGATTATGATATTTGTCCCCTGGAGGTGGCTTCCCGCTTTCAGGCTGATGATCAGAGGGTCATAGATACAAAAATGCAACTGTATTCCGAAGCACATGACCCGAATCTGACCGAGGGAGAGTGGTATGAAACATTCAAATCCCCCATATTCAATAAAGATGGAAATGTAATAGGTATCACAGGTATTAGTCGCGACATCACCGAATTAAAGACAAAACAACTGGAACTCATCAGGGCCAAAGAAGATGCAGATTCGGCCAACCATGCAAAACAGCAGTTCCTTTCAACCATGAGCCATGAAATGAGAACTCCTCTGAATGCCATCATTGGTATTTCCAATTTGCTTATGGAGGAAGACCCACGGGAAGATCAGATGGAAAACCTGAAAACACTCAATTTTTCAGCTGAGCATTTACTGTCGCTAATCAGTGATATTCTCGATTTTTCGAAGATTGAAGCAGGAAAGATTGATCTTGAAGAAACAGACTTCAACTTACATGATCTGTTGAATAGCGTTAAGCAGACTTTTGTAATTAGAGCGAAAGCAAAAGGCGTTGAGGTTGATCTCAATATGTCGGATGATCTTCCTGTAGCGCTGAAGGGTGATTCCGTCAGGCTTAACCAAATCATCACTAACCTGGTAGGCAATGCAGTGAAATTCACGGAAAAAGGGAAAATATCCCTTGATGCGTCTCTAATGAATATGAAGGGCAATAAGGCATACATCCGTTTTATTGTAAGTGATTCCGGTGTGGGTATACCGGCAGATAAGCTTGATGATATCTTTAATCCCTTCATTCAGGCAAGTTCAACGGCAAAATACAATATTGGAGGAACAGGATTGGGGCTTGCTATAACCAAACGGCTTGTTGAGTTACAGAAAGGATCCATCAGTGTGGAAAGTGAACTCGGTAAAGGATCTGAATTCACTTTCATTATACCCTATACCCTTGGTAAAGAAGATCAGACAAAGGATATCCGGAAGACAAGATCGGATGAGTTGCAGTCTATTAAGAATGTGAACATTCTCCTGGTGGAAGATAATATAATCAATCAGGTTATCGCAAGCAAATACCTCATGAAATGGGGAGCTATAGTAGATGAGGCGGAAAATGGACTGGTTGCCCTGGAAAAAATAAAACAAAACCATTATGATATTATCCTGATGGATCTTCAGATGCCTGAACTGGATGGCTATGACACTGCCCGCGCTATCCGGAAAATGGAAGATCCCCGGATAAAGGACATTCCAATCATTGCACTTACCGCCTCAGCATTGCTGGAAGTGAGGGAGCAAGTCATGCAGGCAGGAATGAATGATTATGTAACAAAACCATTTAATCCTGTCGAACTGAACCATAAAATTGTAAAATATGTTACTAAAATATAATTACCTTTATTAGCATCAGATTAAACATGTTAAATAGAATCCTCTTTCTGTTTTTTTTCTTTGCGGCATTCCCGGTTTATTCGGTTAATGTTGATAGTCTGTTAGCAAGGCTGGAAACTACCCGGGGAACCGACAAGGTGGAACTCCTCCTTTCCATATCCGAAGCCTATATCAATACCTCAGGCGATAACGCCCTGGTATATGCGGAGGAAGCTTTCGATCTGGCAAGCAGCCTTAAAGATAAAATGTTGGAGGCCCGTGCACTGGAAAACATTGGAAATGCCCATAATATCCTGAACAATCATGAAATGGCCATCAGGAATTATGAGCAAGCTCTTGAGATATTCCAGGATTTAAACAGCCAGGCTAAGACTGCAGTTGCGCTCAGCTCTCTGGCTATCGTTTATTATAAAATAAGCGAGTATTATTATGCATTGGAATATGGCAGACAAGCACTTAATCTTAACCTTCAGCTTCAGGATAGCCTGAAGATCTCTGAATCTTATAATACGCTCGGACTTATATACTGGAAACTTGGAGATCTGGGTAAAGCTTTGTCGAACTATATGGAATCGATGAATTATAGTGATGAAGACAATCACAACACTATTAATAATATAGGTATCATTTACGGGGTTCAGGGGAATTACGAAAAAGCCCTTGAGCATCAGTTAAAAGCCCTGGAAATTCGGCAGCGTATCGGAAACAAGATTGGTATCGCCGGCTCGTTAAATAACATCGGGATCATATACAACCGCCTGAACAAACTGGATACAGCTCTGATATATTTTCTTGAAGCCCTGAAGATAAGACTGGAGATAGGACAATCGTGGAGGCTTGCAGGGGCATATAATAATGTGGGTTCAATTTACCAGGCTATGGGTGAATACCAAACCGCCCTGGATTATTACAGGAAGTCGCTGAAAAGCAGTAATGAAGCTGAAAATGCCTATGAGTTCGCCAATACACTTCTTAACATGGGCAATGTTTTCCTGGAAATAAAACAGTATGACAGTGCCCAGATTTATTTACAGGATGGAGTGCTTTTATCCGACCGGATTCAAGCGAAAACACTGCTACGCAATGGGTACTTTGCGCTGTACGAAATGTTTCAGAATGGAAAGGATTTTTCTAAAGCGCTTGATTATTTCAAAGCTTATTCCGTTGTAAAAGACAGCCTGATATCAGAACAAAGTCAGAATAAACTGGCAGAACTCAGGATAAAATATGAAACGGAAGATAAAGAAAGGGAAAATGAACTGCTTCGTAAGAACAATAGTATTCAAAACCTGAAGCTTAGCCGGGAACGCAACATAAGATATCTGTTCAGTGTGATTCTCATACTGACGATCATCCTGATCATCCTGTTTTTCAACAGGTATAAGACAAGGAAGAATACAGCCAAAATGCTGACCGAAAAGAATATCCAGATCAACAAAATCAATCAGGATTTGCGACGCCTTAATAATGAACTGGAAGAAAGGGTAAAGGAAAGGACCAAAAATCTGGAAGATGAGATTTTTGAACGAAAGCAGGCTGAAAATGTACAGAGGGTGTTATACCGGATTGCCAGGGCCGCCAGCACTGCCTTGTCGCTGAAGGATCTGATCCAGGTAGTCAAAACCGAGGTTTCCAAAATCCTCGAATTGAAGAATTTTTTCATTGCCTTATATGATAGGGAAAGCGATAGCCTTTCTCTGCCGTATTTTGTGGATGAGAAAGATCAGTTTGAAAAATTCCCGGATGGCAAAACCCTCACTTCAATGGTCATTCATAAAAAGCAGATGGTTTTGCTGAAACATGATGACATCCTCCAAATGATCAACAGTGGCGAAATTACTCAGAATGGGACGTTATGCAAGGTATGGCTGGGAATTCCATTACATTCTGAAGGTGAGATTATTGGCGCTTTCGTAGTACAGAACTATGAAAATGAGAATGCATTTAATAAAAATGATATTAAAGTGCTTGAATTCATTGCTGATCAGATCGGGATTATCATTGAACGTAAATCATCCGAAGATAAGCTTAGAAGGGCCAAGGAAAGAGCGGAGGAATCGGATCGTCTAAAAACGGCATTTCTTACCAATATGTCGCATGAAATTCGAACTCCAATGAATGCCATAATCGGATTTTCCAATCTTTTGCTGAAACCCGACCTTCCCCAGGAAAGAAAAAGCGAATATATTGAGGTGATTCGTAATAATACCACTTCTCTGCTTAAGATCATTGATGATATAATTGACACAGCAAGGCTTGAGGTGGGTGAGATCAAAATTGAAGAAGAGAATTTCCATGTCAACAAGGTTATCGATGAATTGGTGATTTCGTATGTTCAGGAGCTGAAAAAACTGAAGAAGGACGTAGAAATAATCACAAAGAAGCATATTGAGGATCAAAGCCTTACAATGAGAACAGATCCCTACAGGGTCAGGCAAATACTTTCCAATCTTCTTTCCAATGCTATTAAATTTGTTGAAAAAGGATTTATCGAAGTGGGTTATGTGATCAGGGATAAAAAGATCGAGTTTTATGTAAAAGACAGTGGTATTGGAATTCCGGCAGATAAACAGAACGTGATATTCGATCGCTTCAGACAGGCTGAAGAAACATATACACGAAAATACGGGGGGACCGGGTTGGGTCTTTCAATTTCCAGAACTTTGGTTAACATGCTGGGGGGAGAGATATGGCTGGATTCCGCCGTAGGAAAAGGCACAACGTTCTATTTCAACCTGCCTTTCCATCCTGTTGAAAACATAACCATTGATGAAAAACCACAGTTACTAAAAAAGAGAACACGACAAGATCTGAAGAATTTCACAATACTTGTTGCAGAAGATGTAGCATCCAATTTTGAACTTGTGAAAGAACTGCTAGAGATCACTGCTGCCAAGGTGCTTTGGGTTAAAAACGGATCGGAGGCTGTTGAAAAATGCAAGGCCAATGAAAAAATCAGTCTGGTTCTTATGGATATAAGCATGCCGGAAATGGATGGACTCACTGCCACAAGACTAATCAAGGAATTCAGGCCTTCTTTGCCGGTAATTGCTGTTACCGCCTTCGCCCGCCAGGAAGAAAAAGAAAAGTTCCTGAATGATGGTTGTGATGATTATATCCCAAAACCCATAGACGAAAAGCAACTTCTTGATTCGATTTATCATTTATTGCATAAAGAATAATCAGATAAAACTTAAAATAAATGTCAGAAATGATAAATGTCAAGTTACATGCTCCATACTTTCGGTTGCAGGATACAGGTTTCAGGCTTCAGGTAGTTTGAGTGTGGGTTCTGAGTGATGAGTTGTAACCTGTAACCTGTAACCTGTAACTTTTTGTTAATGTTTCCCGATATTCATAAAACTTAATTTATTAACTTGAGCAATTATTATTTATTAATTCAAATCTATTGTTTATGAAAAAGCAGATCTTTCTTTTTGTACTTATACTGCTGATAAGCAGTATCGCCATGGCCCAGTATGAAAAGGGCAGCTGGATGTTCTCAGGTTCGGGTTACGCCAATTTTGGAGGCCTGAAGGTAGAGACCAAAATACCTAATATTCAGGGAGATGACGATCGTAACTGGATATTGGGTGATATTATCGTCTCGACGCGTAACGCTTATTTCCCGGTAAAGAATCTGGCCGTGGGGCTTGACCTTCAGCTTGATATTGAAGGAAAAGGATGGGAACCGGAAGGAGATAACAAGGCAAATTATGATAAGGACTATAAGGAAGGGACTGGAGCCACTAATATCTTTGTTGGCCCTATCATCCGGTATTATATTCCTCTCGGTAAAGTTGTAGCCTTGTATCCTGAAGCTTCACTGGGTTTCAGAAATTATTCCCATCTGATGTATGCCGAAGGTAAACAGGTCTTTATGCCCGGAGGGTCTGAAGAAACCTATGAGCAAAGAATTTTGACCGTTGCCAGTGGTTTTGGATACAACATGGGAGCCGGTATTGCTTTCAGGCTATCTGAGCATTTTGCTCTTGACGTTACAACCCGCTGGGGTGGCGGAAAGATAAAAGGAAAAACCAAAGATGACTCAAGCTATCCTTCATCGGCTAATTATCAGAAATTCCCCGAAATGGATACCGATATAGCTTTTGCAACCATCGATGTTTTGATTGGATTCCAGATATACATCGGAGGGAAATAAAAAATAACATTTATTTTATCTGACATAGCCCTTTTTGTGTCGTTTTCCGGCTGCGAAAAGGGCTATTGTCTGTTATCTCCTATCTTAACATATTGTTCCAGGAAATTAAAAGGTATTCCGGGATACAACATGGATTCTGCAGGTGGAAAGGTTAGATTGGCAATATCGATGTTATAAAGGAAATGGTATTTTTCAAGCAAGGGTTTAAGTTTCTTTTCACCGGTTTGGCTAAGCCCATGGTAAAACAACAACCCAAGCTCATCATCCATCATCTGTGCCTGGAAAATTTCAATATATTCCCTCTTATTTCTTAACGGCAGGCGGGAATTGTCAATGTACTTAATAATATGATAAACATAACGGAAATAATGACCAAGCTGCGATTTATTGTCGTTGTAAAATGAACCATAAACATTTTGTATCCATTTATGCAGTAAATCCAGGTCGGTATCGGTTCCGCTTCCATGCTGCAGAAATACTCGTTTCGGATTGCTCTTTAGAGAATGAAGGAGGAGATAATAAGCAGAATCTTTGTTCCCTATCTGGTTTTCAATGTCTTCGGCCAGGTCTTGATGCAGTTTCCAAAACAGATAGCTGAGATATTTACGGCTTGTTATGGTAGTGTAAGTGTTTTCATCGTATCCTGTGCCGGTGATGGATTCTATAATGTGGTTAAGATGGCTGATCATATTAAAGAACTGAGTCTCTATCTGAGTGTGATAGGCCTGATCCTTTTGTTTCATAAGAACGAGAAACAGCATAACCACACCCGAAATAAGCCAGAACAAACCAACAAAACCGCCAATGAAGTTTCCAAACTTCGAAGCGATATCAAGGTCGATACCTCCGCCCCAAACAAAATAGTTATCATCACCCAAAAGGATGCTAATGATAACTATGAAAGTGAAAACTCCCAGAATCAGGGCCAGGTATACCAACACTTGATAAAATAAATATTTGTTGCCATATTTATTTTTTCGTGGCATGGGATCATGTTTCCAAGGTGTGAAATTAGTAATTATTTTATGCTAATGCTTGAAATGTGTCTGGAATAGGCTTAAAATGGGTAAAAATACGGAGGCTTTTTCCAATGAACAATGAATAATGATCAATGAACAATTGCCTGCCCCGAGCGAAGCCGAGGGGAGCAATAAATAATACCCAATGGAAATGGAAGTAGTGACAAAAAAAGAGATGAATTTGTAGCGAGAGCGGGAGTTGAACCCGCGACCTCCGGGTTATGAATCCGACGCTCTAACCATCTGAGCTATCTCGCCGTAGTCGGGTTTGCAAAAATAGAAAAAAAACTTAATCTGAAACCGTAAAATCATTTTTCCTCTATTCTTGTTTGATTGTTTCCTGATAAATGACATTTCTCTGTCGTAACCCCTCCAGAATGAATTCAACGAGACCGGGTTCCTTAGCCAGTAATTCCGGCGGGAACACTCCGGGATCGGCAAACATTCCTTTTAGGAGAGCCCTTGCTGTCATGGTCGCTGCATAACCTGTTGTGCGCGCCATGGAATGGATCCCGCTTGCAGGGTCATATTCATCGTACAAGTCGTAAACAATGCTATGCGATTTGCCTTCTTTTATTCCGCTTACCTCAATTTTCATTACCGTAATATCTTCATCGCCTTCCTTCATTTTCCAGGCATCGAAGAGCAATCCGGAAGTAAATTCAAATGGGCTGATTGGTTGCTGATTGATCAATATAGCCTCTTTACAGAAGAACCCTGAGCTTTGCATCACCTTGATTTTATCTATATGCCCGGGATATCTGAGGGTTTTTTCAGCCATATCGGGTACTTTCAGGGTCTTAACCAGGCTTCGCAGTCCATCGCTGTTGAATGCCTCCAGCTCTCCAATGGATGGAAAACTGAGTATTTCCGGTTCCGAAAGAGCTGGTAAAATTATCAGCTTTCCATCCCTGACCAATCGGGCAGGCCGGGTGTATTCCTCAATAACATCAGCCGGACTGAATACGGCTTTGTATTCCCAGGGCCACTCACGTACCTTGGGCAATCCTCCTACATAAATCCTGACCTTGTTGGTTTCATCGAGCCGTTTCATGGCATGGGCGGATAGAAGGTGACTCATTCCGGGGGCAACTCCCATATCGCAAATTGCTGTAACACCATGCTTTTTCGCTATTGCATCCAGCTCAAAAAGATCCTCCGGAAAAAAGGATATATCCACCACAGTTTTACCTGATTCAAGGATAGTCTTTAAAGCTCCGAATCCCAGGTGACCAGGAACAGCCAATACCACCAGGTCAAAAGGCTCTACTGCTCTTTTTAGGTTGTGCCTGTCTGTTACATCCAATTCAAGTGTTGCAATTCCGGGTTGTGATTTGATCATTGCCAGTTTTTGCAGGTCTCTGTCAGCAAGAGTTACACGGATATCCTTGTCAAGGCTTAGATCCATAGCCATGGGCATGCCGACCAGTCCTCCTCCTATGACGATAACATTTTTCATTATTTGATGATTTGTTTGTTCCTGCTCCGGATCTGTGATAGAAAGACTCCACCCACTACAACCAAAATACCCGCTAATTTATTCATGGTAAATTCTTCCTGGATAATATAAAACGAAAAGATTGCCGTGATTACCGGGATCAGGTTGGTGTAAACATTTGATTTATTCACTCCCAGGTATTTTATTGCAATGGTATACAGGATAAAAGCTCCTGACGATGCGAAAACAGCGAGCAGGATCAGAGATCTGATCGCTCCGGGACCAGGCTTGATCTCTAAAAAAGTTGAAACATCCATAATCAGAAATACCGGGAGCATATAAATAAAACCAAGGATATTTTGCCAGGTGA
The DNA here is from genome assembly GCA_018831055.1 of Bacteroidota bacterium. Lineage (NCBI taxonomy): Bacteria > Pseudomonadati > Bacteroidota > Bacteroidota bacterium. The sequence goes on along the minus strand of JAHJRE010000127.1, from coordinate 17,387 downwards.
TGATGGTCAGTGCATTGTAATGGACTGTCAGTTTTTTAAGTAAAACCGAGTAAATAATACCTGTGATGACGGCAAAAAACAGGAATCCTAATCCTACTGCCGATACATCCAGAGTGAGATCTTTACCCATGAGCATGATCACTACTCCTGCGAAACTGAGCATGATCCCAATATAATTAAATATGGTCAGTTTTTCTTTCAGGAGGAAGTAAGCAAAAACGGGTGTTAAAACTGGAATGGTGGCAATGACTACAGCACTGACAGTAGGGGTAGTCAGTTTTAGTCCGTAATTTTCGCCTATGAAATACAGGAAGGGATTAAACAATGCTGAAAGCAAAAAAAGCCCCAGGTGCTCTTTCCTTATATTTTCAATAAGACCGAACGGTTTAAGCAGTAAAAAAAGCAAAACTGATGATATCAGAAGCCTCAATAGAATAGTAGTAATAGGAGAGTAATACTCTAACACCTGTGTTGACCAAACAAACGACATCCCCCAAAACAACATGGATAGCACAGCTGCCGGGTAAACAAAAACCGGAATGGATGATTTCGGGATCATGGTCAGGAACGGTCGGATTCGTGCAATAATCTTGTATGGTGCTTGAGTGTTCTCAACAAAAGAGTAACGACTACAGCGCAAAGCAAAACCCAGGTCGAGATCCGGTTCCATTCTAAATGCCCATGAATAAAGTAAAACCGGAGATGATCGATAAAAGTAAATCCGATAACCGTTGCCAGTAAACCGGAATATTCCCTTCTCAGTATACTTTTCCAGGAAAAAGGCATGGTGCTTCGGATATAGCGTGTGAAGGCAGGAATGAAAGAAGGCACCTTGAGTGACCAGTTCAGGTATTCATCACCGAATTTTTTTTCCAGGAAACGCTCTTCAGCAAACATTATCCTTTCATAATACAACCAAAATACCAGGCTAACGATCAGGATAAAGTATATGTTAAATGTGAATACGGTAATGCCTATCCACATCAGATAATTGCCAAGGTAAAGGGGATGGCGGATAACGGAATATATCCCTTCGGTATTCAGTGATTCGGCAACCTGCCCGCTTTTTGTGTTACGTCCGGATGTACCTTTGGGTGTTGTTGCAATGGCAATCGCCCGTATCAGAAATCCTGCAAGACTTAAGGCAACGGCAATAATGGTTACCAAAACCTTCAACCAGGATGGCATCCATTCATAGGGTGTTGCGTAAATAACGGGAATGGCAAGCAGGAAAAGCAATACAGGAAAATAACTCCGGTATCGGAAAAGAAAATTTCCACTTTTTTCGAAAGAATGCAGAAGGGCCATAAAAATAAAATGAGTGGCAAAAGTATGCAATTTTATGAAAAATATAGGAATAAAACCTGCCTGTTCATCGTGCATTAATCCGACTTTCATTGTAATTTTATTTTTGATTAAAAAAGTGTAACAAAATAACAAAGCTCATGTCATTGGATAAAAGCGGTAAAAAAGATTTATATCTGAATCCCGATGAGGAATTAATTGACGATTGCAGGATGAATGACAGAAAGGCACAGTTGGAATTGTATAAAAGATATTACAAGGCTATGTATAATACGGCATACAGGATAACAAAGCACACAGCAGAGGCGGAAGACGCAATGCAGGAGGCCTTTCTGGATGCCTTCAGAAAAATTGATACATACTCCGGGGAAGCCGCTTTCGGAGCCTGGTTGAGGAGGATTGTCGTGAATAAATCCATAGACCATTTGAAAAAGCAGGAAAAGTGGAAAATGTCAGATATGGATGACAAAGACATTCCAGAGGTAGTAGAGGAAAACCCCGTTGAGATTTTATCTTACAAAGTTGACCTTATCCGGAAGGAAATAGAGAACCTTCCTGACCGTTACCGGGTCATCCTGTCCCTTCATCTGCTCGAAGGTTATGATCATGAAGAGATCACTCAAATCCTGGGTTTATCCTACAATGCGACCCGAACAAAATACTCCCGTGCAAGGCAGAAACTTATTCTTGCCCTTAGGGGAAAAAACCTCGACCCAAACCTTAACTAAACATATCAAGCAATGAGCATCCTGGAAAAAAAGATAAGATCAAACAAAGAGACATTTGATGTCAGGGAGCCGGAACCTGGTCATATGGAAAGGTTCGAGGCAAAATTGAATTCCCTGGCTGCTTCCGGGAACAATTCTCCGGTGATATTATCCTGGAAACGTTTATACCGTATCGCGGCAGCCTCGGTTATCCTGATGGCTGTATCCGCTGTAATACTCCTGATGGTTCCCCGGGAACAAAATGGCGCGATGGCGGCCGTGTTGCCGGAGAACCTCCAGGAGGTAAAACAATACTACGACTTTCAGACAGAAGAAAAACTGGATAAGATCTCAGAATGTGGCATTCCTGATGAACAGGTATCGGAAATCAGAAATCTTGCCATGGAAGAACTTTCCAAACTGGAAACCCAAAATGAAGAACTTATTAAAGAGTATAATTCAAACCCGGGTAATAAAAAGGTCGAGCAGGCTTTGATAAGAAACTTTAAAACAAAATCGGATATACTCGACAATATTATCGAACGGATATGCAAACTATAAATTTAAAACCAATATATTATGAAAGTGACTTACAGGAATCTATTTATTCTGCCGGTAGTTCTGATCGCCCTGAATGCCTTTGGGGATGAATTTACCAAGAACTATTCCGCTAAATACGAAGTCAACCCGGGAGCTTTGCTCTATATCGACAATAAATTCGGTGATGTGAAATGCATTAACTGGGAAGAAAAAGCCGTATCCATTGAAGTGGTAATTACAACCGAACGTTCGTCTGAGACTAAAGCCCAGGAGTTTTTCTCAAAGATCAACATCAGTCTCACGGGTTCGGCCGATAAGGTCAGCGGCATCACCACAATTGGCAGTTTACGTGGAAACAATGAATTTTCGATTGACTACACGATTAAGATGCCCCGGAATATGAAGGCGGATATTTCCAACAAATACGGAGGAGTTTTTATGGATGATCTGGAAGGGTCCTCCAATATCTCCGTTAAATATGGGCATCTGCATGCCGGCAAGCTCCTCAGTGAGAACAATGTTATCGATATCGATTATACCGATGCCTCCGAAATCACTTATGTGAATAAAGCTGAAATTTCTCTGGGATACTCCGAACTGAAAGTGAAGGAGTCTGATTTCCTGGATATACATTCCCGCTATAATGAGGTTGATCTTGGGAAAATTGCAAAACTTAAGATAAATTCAGGATATGATGAATATAATATCGATAAAGCCCATGTCATTAATGCGGAAAGCGATTTTAGTGAAATCGATATAAAAGACCTTTCTGAAAGTCTTATCCTCGTTATGAAGTACGGCGGTCTGGAGATAGAAGAAATTTCTGCCGGTTTTAAAGAAATAAATGTGAATACTTCATATGCCGATATTGAATTGAATTTCGATCCGGGCGCCAGTTTTGATATCCTGGTGAATGAAAGTTACAGCGATGTAAACATTTCTTCTTCATACCCGGTTAAGAGAACAGAGTTATCATACACTTCTTCCCGATATGAGAGTAAAAGCGGAAAATCTCCAGCCGGAAAAGTTACTGTAGATATTAAACACGGAGAACTTAATATTGATTAATTTTTTTAAATAATACACTTATGAAAAACACAATGGAAAAATCATGGTTGTTCGCTATTGCGATATTTTTGATGTTCGGCTTAAGTTCCGGATGCACATTTGCCGGCAAGATAAAAGGTAACGGCAATGTTGTCACCCAGGAACGTCAAGTCAGAGGATTTAACTCGATCCAGGTTGGAGGAGCTTTTAAAGTGATCCTCACGCAGGGCCAGGAAGAGTATCTCCAATTAGAGCTTGAGGAGAATCTCATGGATAAGGTTATTACTGAAGTTGTTGGAGGTGAACTGAAGATATATACGAAAGATAATATTAATGCAAAGAGTGATATGATCGTCAGGATTACTTTCAAAAACCTTGAAGAACTTGATATTAGCGGAGCCTGTGATGTATCGTCTGCCAATACCTTTAAACTGGGTGAACTTGAACTTGAGGCAAGTGGTGCTTCCGAGATTGACCTTGAGATGACTCTGGAAAAATTGGAATGTAATTGCAGTGGTGCCAGCAACGTGGATCTTAAAGGAAATGCGTTATCTATGGATCTCGATCTATCCGGGGCAAGCAATATTGATGCTCTTGAGTTTGAGGTTGAAGTGGCTGATATTGAAGTTAGTGGTGCAGCCGATGCAAAGATATTTGCCAGTAAAAAATTGAATGCCGGGGTTTCGGGAGCAGCAAGCATCCGCTATAAGGGTACCCCTGCCATAAATACAGATATTTCCGGGGCTGGAAGCATAAAACAATATTAATCCCCGGAATGTAACAAATACATTTGGAGCCCGGCTAAAACCGGGCTTTTTTATTATATCTACGGACTTTTTCCAGTTCAACTGTGGTTTTTACTTAGTAAAAAATCATATAAACTACTCATTGACAAACGCTTTCCCATGTCATAATTTTGACACAAGCGTTGAGGGCAAATATCTTGTAGAATCCTCATTTCGCAACAGCTCTTTGACAACAGAGACTTATATTTTGGTTAATCAATGGGTTTTGGTGATTGATGTACTCGCTTAACATGCTGTTACGCTTTTTTCCATAATTTTTGGGTTAGATGTTATCGTTCTTTATAGTCAAAAGTATAAACAGAATACTTGGGGAAATCATAAAGAATACCAGCCTTAAACCTCTCTTATTATAGTCCTGTTGAAATGAAGATCGCCTGGAACTGGGTAATTGCCTGAAAACGCTTTTTTAAAGACTTCAAAAAGCCACATGATAGCAAAATGGGTTGACCCGGATCAAAAATGATCCGGGTTTTTTTATTTTTCTTGTATCATTTCAAGGAATTCCTGAAGATTAATAATAGGAATATTTAACGTTGCGGCTTTTTCAAGTTTGCCCGGCCCCATTTTATCACCGGCCAGGATAAATGATGTTTTGGAGCTTACAGATGAAGTATTTTTTCCTCCATGTTGTTCAACTATTTCCTGCAACTGTTCCCTTGAATAACCTTCAAAAACACCGCTGATAACAACGCTCTTTTCTTCAAGTGTCTTCGACCGGGTAGGCGGGGATTTAGTTTCATCGGGGATATGCATCTGTAAGCCTTGTGTTTTTAGCTCCGCCACCATCTCAATGTTTTCAGGGTCACGGAAATAATCCAGGATGGAGGAAGCCATTTTTTCTCCAACCTCGGGTAAGCCAATAAGTTCTTCCATTCCGGCTGTCATAAGTTTTTCGATGCTTCCAAAATGCCTTGCTAATTTTTTGGCTGCTGTTTCCCCGATATGCCGGATTCCCAGGGCAAACAAAACCCTTTCAAAAGGAATATTTTTCGAGGCTTCTATACCCTGCAAAATATTATAGACCGTTTTATCCCTGAAACTGATCTTTTTTGTTTTTCCGTCCTCAGGATTATCATACTCCTTTTCCAGACCATGCAGATCTGTAAAAACAAGTTTGTAAAGGTCAGATGGTCTTGTTATCAGTCCTTTATCAAATAACAACTCAATCTTTCCTTCTCCAAGGCTTTGGATATCCATAGCTTTGCGACTTATGAAATGTTCCAGTTTTCCTTTGATCTGGGGAGGGCAGCTTTTGCTGTTCGGACAGTAATATGCTGCTTCACCATCCTGTCTTACCAGGATTTCACCACATTCGGGACATCTGGAGATAAATGTAACGGGTTCCGAACCAGCTTTCCTGAGCTTGCCATCCACTCCGGTAATCTTAGGTATAATCTCTCCGCCTTTTTCAACGATTACAAAATCGTTATAATGGAGGTCAAGTGAAGCAATGATATCTGCGTTATGCAATGAAGCCCTTTTTACTGTCGTACCCGAAAGAAAGACAGGCTCCAGGTTTGCAACGGGTGTTACCGCACCGGTTCTCCCTACCTGGTGATCGACCGAAAGAAGTCTTGTTACGGCTTCTTCGGCTTTGTACTTGTACGCAATGGCCCAGCGTGGAGATTTTGCTGTGTAACCTAATTCTTCCTGCTGGCGGTATGAATTGACCTTGATCACCACTCCATCAATATCGAACGGTAATTCCCTCCTGGCTTTATCCCAGTATTGAATAAATTCGTGAATATCACCCTGGGTTCGGCATAAGCTTATATGATCAGATATCTTGAATCCCCATTCACGGGCTTTGGTGAGACTGTCGAAATGATTTTCAAAAGGCAGGTTTTCACCAAGAAGATAATATAAAGAGCAGTCCAGCCCCCGCCTTGCCACTTCTGCTGAATTCTGCATTTTCAAACTACCGGATGCGGCATTCCTTGGATTGGCAAACAGCATCTCTCCCATACTTTCCCTGTCTTCATTGATCTTTCTGAATTGCTTGTGGGTGAGTAGAATTTCTCCTCTGATCTCAAATTCTCTGGGGTAATCACCTTTGAGCTTCAGAGGGATGCTCCTGACAGTCATAACATTGCGGGTAACATCATCTCCCTGTACCCCATCACCGCGCGTAAGTGCCTGTATAAGCCTTCCTTCCTGGTAGGTCAGACCGATAGCTACTCCATCGTATTTCAGCTCACACACATATTCAACTTCGCCGCTAATAAGCTTTCTTACCCTTCGGTCGAACTCATTGATTTCCTCTTCCGTGTATGTGTTTGACAGAGACAGCATGGGGTATTTGTGCTTCACGGAACGGAACTCCTTGGTGACTGTGCCTCCGACGCGGTTGGCAGGGGAGGAGGGATCAGCCAGTTCCGGATACTGCTTTTCAAGGGCGATCAACTCGTTCATCAGCATGTCGAACTCATAGTCGCTGATCACCGGCTGCGAAAGAACATAATAATTATAATTATGCTGCTCCAGTTGTTCCGAAAGGTCTTTGATTCTTATATGGGCTTCTTCAAATGTCATAGGTACAGTGTTCGTAAAACCTGAATGTGTGCAGTTTTTTGCTTTATTATGGAAACTCTCCGTTCCTGTAAATTACAATTACATTGTTAGCATTGACAGGGTTCAGACCATGCATCACACGGTCAATAAATCCTGGCTCTATGGTAGTTTCATATTCAATATGTGGGTATATTTTACGCATAGCCTCAATCCTGGATTCTATATCTTTCTCTTCAATAAAAATCAGGAATCGGGGTTTCTTTTCCGGATCGGTAATGAAAGCGGAATCGATGGATGACGGGGGGTGGGAAATATAGGTTTCAATAACTGCCGGCCAGGCACCTGAGTAATAGCGCGGAAGCATAGGAACACCATGCCGGTGTGAGGCATCCGCCAGGATCACGGTCCCGGCATTCTGGCCATATAAGTAATACATTGACTCACATAAAGCTTTTTTCGAATACGTGGTGGAGATAACCGGAAGAAGTGCAAGGTTGATGATCCAGAAAAAAATCCAGGATGCTTTCAGGAGTCCTTTGTTTTTTTGCCAGAATGAGGATAAGTTCACAAATTTGTTCCATCCTGCAAGTCCAGCCATTATGATAAAAGGGATGATGGGAAGGATAAACCTTTCCTGTTTGTTTGGGAATATCGAGTGAAAAACGAGAAAAATGAAAGCAGGAAGGAAGATCAGGATGTTTTTCTTCCAGGATATGAAAAACCCGGCGAGTAGGTAAATGCTAACCGGAGGGATCAGTATTCCTGTGATTAACAGGAGATAAGTATACCATGGACTGACGATATAATCCGTTGAGTGAATGATATTATGGTTGATGTATTCCGTTAGTTCGGCAAAAGGATACCCCCAGATAAACATATCAATAACTCCCTGAACGAGGAATACCGCTATGATATAACCGGCAGAGAGCACCAATACAGGTATCCATTGACGCCGGATAAGCATGACCAGCCCCAGGCCTCCGCTGAATAAAATTGTCTGAAAACGTATATCGAACGCAAGCCCAAGGATGATGCCGGCCCACAGATAACTCCATCTTCGCTCGCCTGGCTCAGAATTTTTCAGGATGATCCAGGTGCCAAGCATCAACAATGGTATGCTGACCACTTCCACCATATTACGGACGCTGAGAAAGGGCATGAACCAATAAATTGCCAATAACAGGGCTGCCATCCGGGCTGTCTTTTTATCGCTGATGCAATAGGTAATTCTGTATCCGATAACAACAGTGACCAAAGATAACAGAGCATGAAGGAACCTTACAATATACATCTTACCCTGAGGGTCAGTAAGGCCGGCCTGCTCCAGTATCCAAAAGATCCCCGAATGAATACCCGGATAAAAAAAGCTATGCCCTTTAGGTTCAGTGTTTCCGCTGGAAGGCAGCCAGTTGTTATAATCATTGCCATCAACCCACGATTGTCCTGCCTCAATGACCAGGAAATGATCATCGAGCATGCCATATCCCCTGGAAAAAATTACCGCAATCACCCTTACAAGGATGGCAGTAAGTAAAATCAGGGAAAGCGGCCTTTCCTGCCATTGACGGCTGATCCAGGACCACATAATTAACTTGGTATTAAAATCCGGATCCGAGTTCGTTGTAAAATACCTGGCCGGTTATAACCGGATTGATACACATAACAGGGATTTGGGCTTCATTGAACATCATGGTTTCATCCCACTGTCCGGAACGAAAATCGGGTGAAAAGACATCGGCATCGGTCATGATCATGATCATATCGGCATGCTTACTGGCTGCAAAAGAAATCATCTGCTTAGCAAAGTTTCCCGGTTTTTCCGCTTTTACGATCTCAAAATTGATATCCATTTCATTGAAAGCGTCTTCAATCTGTTGGGTTACAATTTTAATCTTCAATACCAGGTCAGATTCAACGGAAGGTTGCTGAAAAATATAAATCTTGGAGCCGAAACGCTGTGCCATATGGACTGCCCAACGGACCTGCTGCCTTGCCTCAGTGAAGTCGTTTATGGGGAAAACGATTTTTTTGTAACCTTCACCAAAACCTCTTTTCTGGACAACTACCGTAGGAACGGGAGATTTTGTGACAACTTTAAGGGCATGGCTGCCGAAAATATACTGTAACCCTTTTTTTCCGTGTGTACCCAAGACCATCAGGTTAGCTCCAATATCACCTGCGGTTTTGTGTATCTCGTCGAAAATGTTACCCTCCTTGATTAAGAAATCCGTTCTGATGTTGTATGTTTCCGCTGCTTTCTTTGCCAGGGTTGAGAGTTGTGTCTCAAGATCGGTAAAGCTGAGCTCCTCTTTTTTAAGGATTGACTTACTTTCCTTGTCGAATACATGAAGTATCACCAGCTTATAATCCAGGTAGGCCGCAATTTCAGCACCGTGGTTAATGGCATTTTGACAAGTTTCCGAAAAATCGGTTGGCACAAGAATAAGATTGCTTAATTTCTGATCCATATAATTGAAGATTAGTTTTGAGATGAACAAAAATAATAAATTGTTTGAGTCGGGGATACATAATTATATTAAATATCCACGTAAGTATTGCTATTTTTGAAGAAGTTTTTAATTCCTTTAACTTATGGCCAGGAAGCAAAGCCTTGTATTCAGATTAACTCTTTACACTCTTGCGATAGTGGCTTTGATGGTTGTTATAATTCTAATTTATAACTACAGGATATCGAGAGCCTATATCCTGGAAGATGCCAGAAAGGATGCTAAAAACCTTACCAGCCTTACCATAAATCAAATTGAAAATATTTTGAACCGGGTTGAACAGATTCCGGTTGAATTTGCCTATTATCTTGATAATTCCCATGATTCGAGGATAGATCTTGAATTAATGATATCTACTATATTAGAGCGTTTTCCCTTGGTCTCCGGAGCATGCGTGGCATATTTGCCGGGAATGTATCAGCCGGATACACTGTATTATGCTCCTTATGTATACCGTGAAAACGAACAGGTGAAGTTCAGAAATCTGGCATCTGCAGATTACCGTTACTGGGAAAAGGGTTGGTTTGTCAAACCGGTTGAGGAAAACCGGGCTTCATGGTCTGAGCCATATTTTGACCAGGGTGGAGGAGAAACGATAATGTCAACGTATTCTGTTCCATTTTATAAGATTTCTGATAAGGATTCGGTAATGGCCGGGGTGGTAACCGTGGATATTTCGCTTGATAGACTTCAGGATCTTATTTCATCCATTAAGCTTTATAAGTCAGGATATGCAATGTTGATCACATCTGCCGGTAATATTGTCACACATCCATTAATTGAATCCGGTCGTGAAAGGAATCTGGATGAACTTCCTGATGGAGCCATGGGTAGCGGTCTCAAAATGGTTTTTTCTACGATCTTCGGGCAACAGCAGGGTTTGATTTCGATGGAAGACTATGCGGGAAAGCAATACCGTAACGATTGGGTTTCTTTCGAAACCATACCTTCCAACGAATGGTATGTATTGATATTTTTCAATGAGCGGGAGTTATATTATGAGATACGAAAACTGACATATAGCCTGGTATTTATAGGATTTGTAGGTATTCTTTTGATAAGTTTATTGTTATATCTAATGTCGCGGAATATTACACGTCCACTGGTCAGCCTGGTTAATGCAGCAAGGGAAATCGGCAATGGCAATCTAAGCGCTTCTCTGCCGCTGATTCGCACCAAAGATGAGGTTGGGCAACTGGGTAATGCTTTTCGGTATATGCAGGAAGAGTTGGAGCAATACATGATAAATCTTGAGAATGCGACATCAGAAAGGGAGAAAATCGATAGTGAGATCCGTATCGCAGCCAGGATACAGGATGAGATGTTACCTGCACATATGCCGGAAGGACGGCTGAACGAGCATATTGTGCTTTCGGGTCAGGTAATACCGGCCCGGATCATTGGCGGTGACCTCTTTGATTACTGGCTTCATGAAAATGGCAATTTGTTTTTTTTAATTGGCGATGTTTCCGGTAAAGGGATCCCGGCAGCATTATTTATGGCACGAACGATCAGCTTGTTCAGGGCGATGATTTCCGGCACTTCAGGAATAGAGGAAATAGTTCAGAATATGAATGCCGAGCTGAGCCGCAATAACTCCGATGCTATGTTTACAACCTTGTTTGCCGGAATAATGGATACTTCAGCACAGTCCTTAACATACTGCAATGCCGGCCATAATCCTCCTTTCCTGGTTAGAAGCTCCGGTGAGATATTAAATCTTACCATGATTCATGGCACTCCTGTAGGTGTTTTGGAGGATGGGGAATATTCCGCTTCTACAATCAGCCTTTCGGTTGGGGATGTGTTGTGCATGTATAGCGATGGTATTACAGAAGCAGAGAATAGCAAAGGAGAGTTTTTTGGAGAGAAAAAATTACTCAACACAATACTTACATGCAAAACCGGTGATCCTGATAAACTCCGAAAAAAAGTTCTGGAAGAAGTGAGACATTTCACTTCAGGCGAGACCCAAAGCGACGATATTACCTTGTTTGTAATTGCATATAAATAAAAAACCCCTTTGTTAGGGTCAAAGGGGTTGAATATCCTAGTATATTACTATCTTTTTCCAATTTACATCCCTTGGGTTAATGCACATTACAGGAATTTGTGATGTGTTAAAGATCAATTCCTCATCGTAGCTGCCAAGTAAAAACTCCTTGAAGCCTTTTTCAGGATTGGTCATGATCATAATCATTCCTGCATTGACAGATGTGGCGTGGTCAATAACCTGTTTGGTGAAATTTCCGGATTTCTCGGCAATGGTTACGGAAAAAGCGACATTGTTCTCTTCAAAATACTTTGTTATAACATGAACTGTTTCTTCCAGCGATTCGTCACCGTGTATCTGGAAGATGTCAATTTTGGCTTTGAATTGCTTTGAAATATGTGAGGCCCACTTTGTTTTTTCCCAGGGACCGGCATCGCTGGTCATAGGTAGCACTATGTTTTTAATACCACCTTCTACGTACCTTTTCTGGACAACGATTACCGGAACCGGTGAGCTTGTGATGACTTTCAATGCATAACTACCGGTAAGCTTCTGCATCCCAACTTTTCCGTGAGTTCCCAGAAAAATGAGACTGGCACCAATCTCTGAAGCAACTTCAGGAATAGTTTCAAAGATATTTCCTTCTTTGGCAATGTATGCCGTAGGAACACCCATTTCTTTTTCCAGTTCTTTGGCTATTACTTCCAGTTTGTCTTCAATCCAGGAAGAATCTTTTCCCTCCTTTTTCAGCAATGATTTTGTATTGCTGTCGATAACATGGAGAAGCACAACCTTGAAATTTAAAATTTTGGCAGCCTCGGCAGCCTGGTTCATTGCATTGGTACATACCTCTGAAAAATCGGTTGGTACCATCACAACATTTTTAAGCAATGTTTCCATATGTTTTAATCCTTTAAGCTTGAATTGTCACAAATATATAAATATTAAATCAATCAGGAAATTAAAATCCTGTTAATTATTGATTATTTAATAATTCGATGATTTGCTGAAGGTTATCGTTTTTTTGATCGTTTCTGATCACCTGGGCAGCATGGGTATAGTATTCGTGCTGACTTAAAAAATCACGTTGTATATAGTACCATTCGAGCAGAGATGTTTCTTTTATGTGCAAGGTATTCCATTCGAATCGCAGGCGCTGCCCTATCATGAAAAAATCTGTCCGGCCGAGATAATCAAGATCGGCATCACATAAGAGTTTTTCCATAAGTGATTCTGCCGTTTGAGGTAACTTTGTAGTCATGATCATTTTTGTGATCATTGCTATATCGGATTCCGGGTAATTATAATCAGGAAGGATTTCCCGGCAAATTCTGCACGATTCTTCCTCGTGGTTTAAATAGGTAACAAGCATACCGGAGTCGTGGAAGACGGCAGCAGTCCTCAGGAGTATCATTTCTTCCTCTGAAATATCTTCCATCCGGCTTAGCCGGATTACGGCATTTTCTACATCAAGTATATGTTCCAGATTATGATAGGTGAGGTCGATATTCAGCCCGGATGACAATTTAGCTATTATAAAGTTTCTAGCCTCTTCAAATTTCCCGCTCATAGATTGATGATCAAATTAGTATTCAATAAATTGCAAATATATCCCTTAAAACTTTTCTATTCCATCCCATTCCTCCGGATTGCCTTGTTCGATTAGCCGGCGGCATCGTTGGATGTATTTTACAACAGCCAGATCGTTGGGATTTTGTTTGTGTATGATCCTGAAGATGGCCAGTGCTTCTTCAAACGCCTTATCTTTATATGACTGCACGGCTTTGCTGAAAATGGGCTTGGTCTCAAGTTTGAGGTTTTTAATGTCTTCTCTTTCCCCGTCAAGGATTTCAAAGATATAAACCGCCTTCTTTTTCCCTTTGACCTGCACAATATCGAGAAATCGGAAGTTATAATTTGTTGGGTCGCTGATCTTTATCAGAGTGTCTTCAGAAATAATAACAGGAGCTCCATAAAATTTAGTCAGGCCTTCCAGCCTTGCAGTGAGGTTGACAGCATCAGCGATTACAGTGCCATCCATACGACCTTCTCCTCCAACAACACCCAGCATAAGCATTCCTGTGTGTATCCCTATGCCTGTATTTATGGGAGGTTGGCCGAACTGACTTATTATATGGTTAAACTCCTGAAGCTTGATCCTCATTTCAATGGCTGCATTGATGGCATCTTCGGCATTCTCAGGAAAGAGGGCCATGATGGAGTCTCCCATGAATTTGTCGATGAACCCATTGTTGTTGCGGATGACCGGTTCCATATATCCCAGATAATTGTTGAGGAAATTGAAATTTTCCTTGGGTGTCATCTGTTCTGATATCGTGGTAAAATCCCGGATATCGGTAAACAATACTGTCATTTCCTTTTGTACCTGGTCGCCCAACCGGATATCTGAAATGCTTTCCTTGCCGAGATAATCCAGAAATTGCCTGGGCACAAACCGGGCATTGGCTTCGTTCATCCTGGAAATGTTCACAATATAGTCTTTTAGCTTCTGAGTCATTTCATTGTATCCTTCGGTGAGTTCCCCGATCTCATCATTAGTTCTGACTATACTAAAGGAGTCCAATTCTCCCTGACCGGTCCTTTGCATGTTTTCCAATAACTCCCTCACAGGATAAACAATATCCTGGGTTGTCCACCTTACAAAGAAAAGTATATAAATAAATGAAATCAGTATGCCGGAGAAAATACCGGCAAACATAAGCAGACTGTCAAAAGCATTTACGTAAAACAGTTCAGCAAGAAAATCCAGGTTGCTTTGCGCCGAAAGGTACATTTTATATTTACCCACCAGCACATTCAAAGCTTCGGGGTCATTTGTCAGGTCTTTCACGTCCTGTATGGCTGTTATGCTGATGAAGAGATAAAACACCACGATCAGCAAAGGCAGCAGGGTCGTCATTGCACTTGAAACCCACAAACGGTTCCTAATCCGGCTTTCTTTCAACGCCATGATACGTTTCCTCAGTTCCTCACGGGTGAAGATGTGTTCAATATACAGGATGTGCACCCTGTGCTTTTGCCAGTAATACACGAACAATAAAGTCAGGATGGACGAAACAACAGTGATAAAGAAAAACTGTTTGTAAAACTTCTGGGTGATTTCGTTAAAATCGCTTTGGATAAAAAGGATATAACCCATATAACCTACTACTATCCCGTATGATATGAAGAGTATCCCCGCAGTTATGATTGGAGTTTTAAGCAGGTATTTCTTGCAAAACCGGAATAGCTTCGGAGGTATTTCCCGTCCTTTTCTTTTTCTGGAAAAGTATATTTTAAAGGGCAGACTGAATAAAAAGCCAATAATAAAACTGATGAGCAATAATCGCAGCAGAAGACTGATGGTTCCGGCAAATTCGCGGCTCTCTCCTCCGTTTTTGGCACTTTCACCATTTTCCATTGTGGGATTAACTCCTGTTGTATCCTTTGTCAAAGGGACACCGGTCATGGTCTCAATGATTGTATCCCTGATCTCCTCTATTGTATCTGCAGGTCCATCAAATGTTAAAATAACTCCTTCGGTTTCCAAAGTACCAGAGATTGGTTTTTCATTCTGCATCCATTCCGGTCCGTATTTAAATGTGAGAATACCGGAAACCGGGAAAACGAGTAAAATATATAAGAGAGTGGATATCAGATAAATCCTGAAACTATGGTAACGGGGTACTCTGTGTATGCTGGGCTTGTTCATTTATACCTGAAATAAAGCATAAAGCTAAACCTTTTCGAACAAAAAACAAAAAACCTCCTCACAGAGATGAGGAGGTTTTTACCAAAAATATTTCAATTAGTTTACAGTGTGCAATGGTGTAACAATTTCCAGTCCTTTGAGAATAGCTCTTTCATTGTCGGGTATCAGGTTATGGTACCTTTTGGGCAATGATTTTTTCAATCCCAGGATAACATTTTCAAGATCAACCAGTGGTTTCACCTTCAGGTAAGCACCAAGAACGATCATATTAAAGATCTTGGTCAGTCCTGTTCTGGCAGCTTCATCAGCAGCGTCAACGCGATAGATGTTAATATCCTTTCTTTCAGGATGGCGTGTAATGCCGTTTCCATCGTAAATCAGGGTTCCTCCGGGTTTAACAGTTTTCTCGAACTTATCCATACTTTGCTGGTTCAGGATGATGGCCGTATCGTATTCTGTGAGGATGGGGGAGGATATCCTTTCATCGCTCAGGATAACGGTGACATTGGCTGTACCGCCCCTCATTTCCGGGCCGTAGGAAGGCATCCAGCTTACTTCCTGGTTTTGCATGATTCCTGAATATGCCAGGATCTTTCCCATCGATAGTACACCTTGTCCGCCAAAACCGGCAATAATGATTTCTTCCGTCATGGTTATTTGTTTTTGTTGTTTACCAATTCACCGTTTATTTTGATGTCGCCCAGGGGGTAGAAGGGGAACATGTGTTCTTCCATCCACTCGTTGGCTGCAACCGGGCTCATTTTCCATCCTGAGTTGCAACTGGATACAATTTCCACGAAGCAGGTGCCAACATTCCCTTCTTTTTGCAGATCAAATGCTTTACGGATGGCTTTCTTGGTTTTCCGGACATTGCCGGGGGTGTGGACGGCCTGCCGGGTGACAAAATAAGTGCCGGGCAGTTCAGCAACAAGTTCAGTAATCTTCAGCGGGTTGCCCATCAACTGGATGTTTCGACCATAGGGAGAAGTGGCAGTTTTCATGCCGGGGAGGGTTGTTGGCGCCATTTGGCCACCGGTCATTCCATAAATCCCGTTATTGATAAACACGATCAGGATATTTTCCCCGCGGTTGCAGGCATGAATGGTCTCTGCAGTACCAATGGCGGCAAGGTCTCCGTCGCCCTGATAGGTGAATACAAGCTTGCCGGGCCACAATCGTTTAATGGCAGTTGCCAGGGCAGGGGCTCTTCCGTGAGCGGCCTGTAACATATCAATGTTCATAAAGTCGTATGCAAGCACTGAACATCCTACCGGGGCAATCCCGATGGTATCCTGCTGCATGCCCATCTCATCTAATACTTCCATAACAATACGGTGAGCGGTGCCATGGCCGCAGCCCGGGCAATAGCTCAGGATATTCTCGGTCATCAGGCTGGTTTTCTTGTAAACCAGATTTTCTGCCTGAATGATTTCATTTCTGAGTTCGTCTTTCATGGTCTTAGCCTCCTATAAGTTTTTTTTCCATGGCTTCCAGGATTTCTGCAGGTCCGTGGATGATACCGCCCATCCGGCCATAATGTTCGACTTTCACTTTGCCCTCCACAGCAAGCTGGATATCTTCCACGAGTTGTCCGGCACTCATCTCAACACTGAGCATTCCCTTTACCTGTCCTGCCAGAGTTTTTATTTCCTGGTAAGGAAAAGGGTAGAGGGTGATCAGCCTTAAAAGTCCTATTTTTAACCCTTTGGCACGACCAAGCTGAACAGCTTTTTGTGCGATACGGGAGCTGGAACCGTAAGCTACGAAAATATACTCTGCATCATCGCACTGGATCTTTTCGAAACGGATTTCCTTTTCCCTGATTTCCTTGTATTTCGCCTGTAGTTTGTGGTTATGTCTTTCCTGACGGGAAGGGTCAAGATCAAGCGAAGTGATGATGTTGCGTTCTCTGTCGGGGGTCTTTCCCGTTGTAGCCCAGGGCCATTTTTCCTTGATCTCCTCATCGGTCCATCGTGGAATTGGATCAAAAAGCTCCACCTTCTCCATCATTTGTCCGATCATACCGTCACTAAGAATCATCACGGGATTCCTGTATTTGAAAGCAAGGTCGAATGCCAGTGGGACGAAATCCGACATCTCCTGTACGCTGGCAGGAGCAAGCACGATCAGGTGATAGTCGCCGTGTCCGCCTCCCTTAACAGCCTGAAAATAGTCGGCCTGCGAGGGCTGAATGGTGCCCAACCCAGGACCGCCCCTTACAACATTAACAACTACGCAGGGCAGTTCCGCCCCGGCTAT
>JAHJRE010000126.1 GCA_018831055.1 Bacteroidota bacterium | reverse complement strand
TTCATTATTTGTTCTTGGGTTGGGTTGTTTTTTAGTAAAACCTTTTGATTTTTGCCGTTTGCGTATTGGAAAATAACCTCATACATTTTGTTGATTTGCTTTACAGCTTGATTGACAGAGATGTTTGTTTGATTTTCAGGTCAGTTTTTGATAATCTAGACACTTACACTCCCACTTTGGTTTCTCTTTTTGCGAACAAACATGCTCTAAAGAAACCTCGGGACACCCATTTTGCAAAGAAAAAATTATATGATTCTGATTACCATACAGATGCGTGTTCTGCTTAAAAACCAATTCGGAAAACAGGTCACAAGATAGCGATCCATCATTATTAATAGAATTTTCAAGATGGAATAGATAGAACGTCTGCCCCAGATCACCCTGTAACCTGTAACCTAAAACTAATCAATTCTCAATATTCTTATATTCCGCATTCCAGGTAAAGTTGATCCCGGGTCCGTCTGTTTCACTTTCCCTGATATAGATTATCCCGTTATTCTTATCCGTAACTTCCAGAGAATAACTTGCAAATGCGGTGAAAAGAGTTCCTGTAGATCCTTTGATGATTATCCTGGCATGAATATTATTCTTTGGTTGTTCAAAGGAATAACTATATTCATTCGTATCCGTTACTGCTATTTCATTTCCATTCTGATCCAGATATTTAATGTATTCAAGCGTATCCAGGCCGAGAGAAGTGAAGCTGTAAGTCACCTTATATTTTTCAATGGATATCGGTTCGGGGTCATCGTCTGAGGATTTCTTGCAGGAAATAATTATCAATGCAAGAACGAACAGCAGTAATAGTCTTTTCATAATGAACAATTTTTGCTAATTTGTATTCTTATAACCCAGCTAAAGGTCGTTAAAAATCATACACACCAAAACTAAAGTGCAAAATATTATAATATTTACGCACAATAATCAACTTCTATTTAATTCGACTTCACGAATTTACCGCAAGCGAAGCCCTTCTCTCCCTGCACTTTAACCAGGTAAATCCCTCCGGGTAATGCCTCAACATCCAGTTCTATGCCTTCCTTTTCCACTATGGCATTCATTTCCATTATCACCTGGCCGGTTTGGTTCATCAGGTGGATGCTGACCTTTTCACCGGGAAGGCTTTGAATGTATAAACGGTCCTTAGCCGGGTTCGGGAACAATGCAAGGGTGAAGCCTTTTTCAGTTTCTTCATCCACCCCAAAATCCGATTCCACTTCCAGGAGGGCGCTATACCATGGATTATCCCTGAACCTTTCAAATTCTTTGATGGTGGTAAAGTTGGAGGTAACGGGATCGTATTCGAAGATTGTGCCGAAATCATAAGCACCTCCTTTATTGGTTGTGCCGTAGATCCTGCCATTGGAAGCCTTCATCAGGGAGCACTCGGGATTGCTGCCACCGGTGGTGGCGTTGAAATCATGTACTTTTGTGCATGAATTGGTTGCGGCATCGTATACAAAAAGTGTTCCTTCATCATACAGGCCGCCCTGGTTACATACTCCGTAAAGCTTATTATCTGAGTATTCCAGGAGTGTACCTCTGGGGAATGCGCCTTTGTTGAGTCCGTCGAACTGAACCTTCACCGACATAAAACTCATGTTTGGATCATATTCAAAGAGGGTGCCGTAGGTAAACTGACCACCCTGCCTGGCTATAGCATAAAGTTTACCATTTGCAGCTTCAACCAGGCTGCCATCCGGGCGGCTTCCTGACGCTGCATCCTGGAAATCAGCCTGTTTTGAATAAGTACTGTTGCTCAGGTTGAATCTGTATAATGCTCCATCACTCATAGAACCACCTTCATAGGTCAATCCGTATAACAAGCCATCGGAGGTCTGCACGGGTGGACCGGCAGGTCTGTAACCTTCAGAAGGAGTGATTAGATCTTCCAGGACGGTAACGACCTTGCTGATGGCATCAAACCTGTATATTACCCCGGCGTTTACCGAACCTCCAAAAGGTGTGACGCCATAGAAATACCCATCGCCGGCCTGCATCAGGCCTGTACCGGGAATACCTCCATACGTAAATATATCAAATTTATACAGGCTTTCAAAAGTGTGATCCGCAGGATTAATTCTGTAAATCGTTCCAGCCTCGGAGTGTCCTCCTTCTGCAGTGGTCCCATAAACCCATCCATCTGTGCCCAGTAAAAGACTGCCGAAATTCATTGCTCCCTCATCAGCCTGCCTAAAATCAAAGCGTTTAGTAAAGGTCATGGTACTTGTGTTGTATTCGAACATAATGCCATCATTATATACACCACCGGAATAGGTTTGTCCGAACAGGGTTCCTCCGGGGCCCAGGGTAAGGCTGCCGTACGGGTATCTTCCATAATCCTCACCATAGAAATCCGCCAGTTTTGTGATTGAGTTT
>JAHJRE010000125.1 GCA_018831055.1 Bacteroidota bacterium | reverse complement strand
TACCTAGAATTTAGATTAATTGTGACACAGCCCGTCCAGGGCATTATTTATTTTATAAAACGAACATTAATAAATAGTTTTCTCATAAATAGATCATGATTGAGAACAGATACAAGAAAAAATTCTCGTTGTATTCTATTGAGAATCCTGATTTTCCTTACAGGCTTAAACAATGTGAAGATAGTCCCCTGGTGTTTTATTTCAGGGGAAATGCCGATCTGAATATGCGAAAAACTATTGCGGTGGTTGGGACAAGAAGTCCGACGGATTACGGGAAACAGCAATGTCTGCAATTTATCCGTGGGCTTAAGGACACGGGGGCATTGATCATAAGCGGACTCGCATATGGTATCGACAGCATTGCCCATAAGACTGCCTTACAGGAAGGCTGTCAAACGCTGGCAGTGCTGGCGCATGGTTTTCATACGGTATATCCGTCTGAAAACAGGAATCTTGCAGCGAAAGTCATCAATCAAGGTGGCTTATTGACGGAATTTATTACGGGAACCAAGCCTGACCGGGAGAACTTCCCGAAGCGGAACCGGATCGTTGCAGGATTGTCGGATGCCATCCTGGTGGTAGAGTCTGCTGAACGAGGTGGAGCCCTTATTACTGCAGATATTGCTCTTTCCTATAACAGGGATGTATTTGCTATACCTGGCAGGGTGAATGATGTGCAATCGGGGGGATGTAATTGGCTTATTTATGATAATAAAGCAGCCATCGCAAGGTCTTCATCGGATATAATTAATGCAATGGGCTGGGAGCGAGTTAACCCTGGAGGAATGCAAACAGAATTGTTTTCAGGATTGCCTCCTCAACAAAAACGTATTTATTTCCTGATAAAAGAATACGGAAGCCTTAAAACAGACCAATTGTTAATCATGTCAGGATTAAGCAACGGTGAATTAAAAAGTCTGTTGCTTGAAATGGAACTTGATGGTTATCTGAGGGTTATGCCCGGTAATCGATATACTACTGTGTAATCATGGCTTATTGACAGGAGTCCTCCTGTCTTCAATTTTTCCTCTGGCAGCACTCCACAGTAAAAGAATAACCAGGATCATGAATCCGAATGTAAAGACGCTGAGCAACTTATAATCTCTTGTTATCAGGCAGAAATCATATAAACCGTGGAAAAATGCTGTAGTTAGTAAGGCCGCGGAAGAGTTAAGAAAAGTATTGTGTCCCAGCTTGGCCATACCCATAAAAAATCCCATGGTGATGGCGAAAAAGATACTAGCAGGAGCTGCTGTGTAGGCATGTGCCAGGATAGGATTTGTGCTGCCTGTATCAATAATACCAAATATATAAAGTATATTGGCAATAGATGCATAACCCAGTCCAATAGCGATGGAGAAAATGATGCCATCGGAAGGCCCGTCGAACCGTTCTCTTGGATAAACATAAAACCGCAGGATCAGAAATTTTCCGAGTTCTGACAGAAAGCCCGTTATAACAAATGAATAGAAAAGCATCCTTTTCAGGTTTTTCAGGTTGCTATAACCGAGGCTATCCATCCAGAAGTTGAAAACCAAGGGAATAATAACACTTATGATCCCAAGAAAAAAAGCATTTATCAGGATCCGGTATTGATCCTTGTCGTAATACTTTTTAAGATAGAACAGGATAATAATTGCCACTATCGGGGAGATCGGGAGGGAGAGGTAATAAAGCAGGCTCATAATCGCTGTTTTTAATACTAGTCAAATATAACACAATTGTAGTACTTTTACACCAAATATAATAATTTCTATTCAGGATAAATTGGAGGGCATTGTCACAAAATCAACGGGAAGCTGGTATATGGTGAGAACCACAGACGCTTTGGAGTTGCCTTGCAGGTTAAAAGGAAAATTCCGTATTAAAGGGAGTAAGGCAACCAATCCGGTGGTAGTAGGGGATAAGGTTGATGTTATTTTCCAGGATGAGGAACAAACCGGGATCATTGAATCCATAAAATCCCGTCGCAATTATATCGTCAGAAGAGCCACCAAACTTTCCAGGCAATCTCATGTAATTGCTGCAAACCTTGATCAGGCCTGCCTTATTGTTACTCTTGCCTTCCCTCGTACATCAACAGGGTTTATTGACCGTTTTCTGATTACTTCGGAAGCCTATCACATTCCGGCTGCCATTATTTTCAATAAGTTGGATATTTATGATGATCAATCCCTGTCTCAATTGGAAGAGCTTACGGCTATTTATTCTTCAGCAGGTTATCCTTGCGTAAGTGTTTCTGCACTGAGAGGCGATAATCTCGATCGGCTTCATTCTCTTCTGGCAGGAAAGATTAACCTTCTGTCAGGCCATTCCGGTGTTGGGAAAACAGAATTAATAAATGCCATCATCCCCGGCCTCAATCTTAGAACACGTAAACTCTCCGCATTTCATCAAAAAGGAATGCATACAACAACGTTTGCGGAAATGTTTCCATTGAGTAACGGAGGATTCATCATTGATACTCCGGGTATCAGAGAATTTGGATTATACGATTTCAAACCGGAAGAAATTGCTGAACGCTATCCTGAAATGAGACAATGGATGCACCTTTGTAAATATTATAATTGCACTCATGTGCATGAACCGGGTTGTGCGGTAAAGGAAGCTGTAAATTCCGGCAAGATACCCCTGTCGAGATATCAAAATTATCTGAACATTTTGCAGGATGACGATATACTTAAAAATGACCATTAAATATGTACGCAATAGAACTCATACAGGATCAAATTACTCCACTGAAAACCAGCGATAAAGGAGAAGATGCCCTGGGGATGATGGATGAACTGAAGGTTTCACACCTTCCGATTGTCAACGATGTCCAGTTCCTGGGTTTAATTTCAGATTCCGATATTTACAACATGAACAACCCTTCGGAACCTGTCGGTAATCATTCACTGTCGTTGAGCCGGGCTTTTGTGTATAAAAACCAGCATTTATTTGATGTTGTTAAAATATTGGGAGCGTTCCAGTTAACTTTGCTTCCTGTTTTGGATGAGAATCATGTTTATCTTGGTTCGATAACTCTCGAAAGTCTGGTCGACAAGATGGCCCACATGGATCTGTTTATCAATCCAGGAGGAGTAATTCTTCTTGAAATCAGCGAAAACAACTATTCTCTGCTGGAAATTGTTCAAATTGTCGAATCTAATGATGCCCGTATTCTGGGTGTATATATTTCTTCAGATCCTGATTCTACAAAGCTTGAAGTTACTCTTAAAGTGAACAAAATTGAAATCAGCAGCATCCTGCAAACCTTTAACAGGTACAATTATATAATTCGGGCTACATTTTCGGAGGAAATCGCTTATCTGGAGGATCTGAAAGATAGGTACCAGTCGTTGCTGAATTACCTGAATTTAGGGAGTGAGCACTAATCCGTTTATGATTGGACCCATATCATTCAATTGGAACGGATGCGATACCTATATATAATATCACTCATTTTTGCCGGAGTCATTGGTCATTCACAACAAGCTGATTCCGTTCGTAATCCTGTTCCCGGGAATGTGGATGGGGAGCCGGATGGAAAGAGATTCTACGTTAGTGAGATTACACTTATAGGCAATAAAGTCACCAAAGACAGGATTGTTTACCGTGAACTGCTTTTTGCAATCGGGGATACTCTGTTGGGAGCTGAATTGCCCGGCACCCTGGAAAAGAGCCGTGAAAACCTGCTAAATACTTCATTATTTAATTTTGTGACCATTGATACTCTTCAGGAAACAGGCCGGCCATTTGATTTGAAAATTCAGATAACACTTCTTGAAAGATGGTATATTTGGCCTTTCCCGATTTTCGAGTTGTCGGATCGTAATTTTAACTCCTGGCTTGCTTCAGGAGATATCAGCAGAGTAAGTTATGGCGCTTTTATAACCTGGGATAACTTCCGCGGGCGCAAGGAAACCCTTAAATTGCGGCTCAGGTTCGGATATAACCAGCTTTATGATTTTTTTTATCAGATTCCGTATATAAACCGCAGGGAAACCCTTGGAATAGGTTTTGGTGCAGGGATAGCAGGAAATCATGAAGCCCCTTATGAGACAAAGGACAATAACCTGGAATATTACAAGAATACCGGCAAGTATGTGAAAAAGGAAGGCTTTGCTTTTGTGCAATTCCTGCACCGGAAGGATATTTACAATTCCCATAAGCTTGAAATCGCATATAATAATTATCATTTCGATGATTCACTTATTTCATTGAATCCCGGCTATTCGTTTGAACAGAGAAGCGATCTGGAATTTTTCAGTGTTTTCTATGAATATAAAAGTGATCACCGCGACTTCAAGGCATATCCCCTCACCGGTTATTACTTCGATGCAGGATTCGAGAAAATTGGTCTGGGAATCCTTGACAACGGAGGCATCGACTTACTGGAGATAAAAAGTACTTTCAGAAAGTATTGGAAGCTAAACAGCAGGTTTTATTTTGCCTGGGGGCTCAATGCCAAGTTTTCAAACGACAGGATTCAACCCTATTTTTTGCTTAAAGGGTTGGGGTATGGCCGGGACTTTGTTCGTTCATACGAGTATTATGTTATCGACGGAAGGAACTTCGGACTCATGAAATCCAATATTAAGTTCGCTTTGCTTCCTCCAAAAGTTTTTAACCTGGGCTTTATCCCAACCGATAAATTCAGCAAAGTTCATTTTGCAATCTATACTAATCTGTTTATGGATCTGGGTTTTGCTGATAATCCGCAAAGCGTTCCTTCTCTGGATAATACCCTGGAAAATAACATCCTGATTGGCTACGGTGTGGGGCTGGATTTTGTGACTTACTACGATGTTGTTATCAGGACAGAGTTTTCTGTCAACAGGATGGGTGAATGTGGATTCTTTCTGCATTTCATGGCGCCCATATAAATTATTGTTAAAAGATGTTAATCCTCTCCCGGATTATTCGCTTAATTTTGTAAACTTGCAACCCGTATAGATAATTCTAAATCATTCATTTATAATGAATATTGCCATTTTTGGGAGGACGGAAGCTGAAGCGGATGAAATATATCTCCGGCAACTTTTTCGTAAACTGGGGGAATCTGGTACGAATTTGATCTTTTATAAGCCTTATTATGAAATGCTTATTAACAAGATTGAACTACCCGAAAAGCCGGATTTTTTTACAAACCATCAGGATTTGGCAGGTAAAGCGGATTTTTTGTTTTCAATAGGTGGTGATGGAACCCTTCTTGACACAATTGCATTTATCCGTGATTCCGGTATTCCGGTATTGGGCATCAACCTTGGAAGGTTGGGTTACCTGTCGAGTATTTCAAAGGAAGAGACCCTCATGGCAATTGATAAGCTGTTTGAGGGGAAATACCGGCTGGACAAGCGTACCTTATTGAAAGTCAATACCCGAAATTCGTTGTTTGGTGACTTTAATTATGCCCTCAACGATTTGGTTATCACCAGAAAAGACAGCAATCATCTGGTTGTTACCCACGTTTATGTTGATGATCTTTACTTAAACTCATACTGGGCTGATGGACTGATTGTTGCAACTCCCACCGGATCTACCGCTTATTCATTAAGCAGTGGAGGCCCGATCCTTACCCCCGGTTCTGAGAATTTTGTTATAACACCCATTGCAGCGCACAATTTAACAATCAGGCCTATCGTTATATCCGACAAAAGTAAAATCAGGATCAGGATAGAAGGAAGGGACCGCAATTTCCTGGTCAGCCTTGATTCCCGGACCAGGATCATAGATTCGGAGTATGAGTTGGTGGTTGAAAAAGAAGATTTTAAGGTTAATCTGGTGCAGATTGCCGATAAAACTTTTTTTTCTGCCATAAGAGATAAACTGAAATGGGGCCTTGATATCAGAAATTAAAGGCTTTACGAAAATATATTATATGTTCAGAAATACAGGTTTATTAATTTCATTGCTATTCATAGCTGTCACAGGAACAGGCCAGCAAAGTTTTGAAGCCGGATTGTTTGGCGGTGGATCCTATTATTTGGGAGACCTGAATCCCGTAAAACATTTTCTACAAACCGATTTTGCTTACGGAGCTATGCTCAGGTATAATCATACAGACAGGTGGGCAGTTAAAGCAAGTGTGTATCGTGGTAAAATCAAAGCCGATGATGCAGTGACAAAAGCCAATACTTTACGCCAACTCAGTTTTGAATCAAATCTTACCGATATTTCTACGGTAGTAGAATTTAATTTTTTTGAATATGTTACCGGTAGTACACGGGATAGGATCACACCCTATATATTTGCTGGTGTTTCTTTTTTTATGTTTAATCCACAAGCTGATGGTGTTGATCTTCGTGGGGCTGGAACAGAAGGCCAAAATGTTGGATACGATGGTAGAAAACCCTATAATACTTTCGGTTTTGCATTCCCTTTTGGTTTCGGATTCAAGTATAGCTTAAATGAAAGGCTGGGTCTTTCATTTGAATGGGGACTGCGAAAAACTTTCACCGATTACCTTGATGATGTAAGTAAGACCTATTACCTTAGTGGTGAAAGCATTGATCGTAACAATCCGGCTGAAGTCCTTTCTGATCCGACCTTTAACCATCAGCCCGGAATGGAACGGGGTGATCCTCAGACCAAAGACTGGTATAATTTTACAGGAATAAGTATAACATATAAATTTAACCTTTTCAGAAACTACCGCTGTAACGATTTTGGCACAAGGCGGAAGTATTGATCAGGAAAAAGTGGTACTTTTGGTGCCCATGTATGGAAGAAAGCATGAGTCTTAAAGAAAAAGTCGATTTGCAGCATTTGCCGAATCATGTAGCCATCATAATGGATGGAAACGGACGATGGGCTAAAATGCGGGGCAAGCCCCGAACATTTGGGCATAAGAACGGTGTAAAGTCTGTTCGGGAAACGTCTGAAGCTGCTGCAGAACTGGGTATACCTTACCTTACCTTATATGCTTTCTCAACGGAGAATTGGTCGCGTCCCAAATATGAAGTAGATGCCTTAATGCACCTTCTGCTTCAGACCATAAACAAAGAAACGGAAACTCTGAACAAAAACAGAATCCGCCTTAATGCTATCGGCAATGTAAGTTCTCTGCCCGATAGCATTCACAAAAGCCTGATGCGTGCTATCGAAGATACCAGCCGGAATGACCGGATGACCCTGACCCTGGCTCTCAGCTATAGTTCCCGCTGGGAAATTACTGAAGCTGTTAGAAAGATTGCCGGTGATGTAAAATCCCATGGACTGGAACCAGCTGATGTTGATGCACAACTGATTTCGAAATATCTTGAAACACAGCATTTGCCTGACCCTGAACTGTTAATCCGTACAAGTGGCGAACAGCGCATCAGCAATTTCCTGTTATGGCAGATTGCTTATTCCGAATTGTATTTTACCGATGTCTTATGGCCGGATTTCAGAAAGGAAAACCTTTATGAAGCCATTATAAATTATCAGACCCGTGAAAGAAGGTTTGGCAAGATCAGTGAACAAATTAAAGTTGAAAGTTTATAATGGAGAGAAAAAAAGGTTTTCGCAAAGCAAGGCTGCATCATATTTTTTTCTTTTTCCCCCTATCGGTGGTACTGTTGGTCTTTATTGCAGGAAACCCGGTTTACGGCCAAATTTCAATAGGAGGCAACGAAAATGTAGTGGATTATTCCCTGCCCATGGAATATGAAATCGGAGGTATTACTGTCTCCGGAGTCCAGTATCTTGACCAGAATGTGCTGGTTTTGCTGTCAGGTCTTGCCGTTGGAGATAAAATCAAAGTCCCGGGAGAAGAAATTTCAAAAGCAATAAAAAAACTATGGGATCAGGGATTGTTCGAGGATATAAAGATTACCGTAACCAAGACTGAGGGTAAACTGATTTTTCTCGATATATACCTTAAGGAACGTCCACGTATGTCGAAGTTTTCCTTTAAAGGCATTAAAAAGGCCGAAGCCGATAATCTCAGGGATGACCTGCGCATTACCCGGGGAGATGTTGTAACGGATAACATGCTGATGCGTGTTGGCAATGTTATTAAAGATTATTACAGCGATAAAGGCTTTCTAAATGCTGAAGTTGATATAATTCAAATTCCTGATACAACCCGTGCCAATAATGTCATTCTGGAAATTGATATCGATAAGAACGACCGGATAAAAATCTATGAGATCAATATTTATGGCAACGAAAATATTTCCAAAGAACAGATTAAGAGAGTTTTTAAGGAAACCAAAGAAAAGGGACTGTTCAACCCATTAAATGATGTTGAAAAACTTTTCCTTAAGCTTGCAAAAGATGCATTCCGCGTTGATATTTTTAGTATGATCAATGATATCCAGGTTTATACAGGTGAAAACCTGAGATTAAGGATATTTAAAAATTCGAAATTCATTGAGAATAGTTATGAAGAGGATAAGCAAAAACTCATTGCAAAGTACAATTCACTGGGGTATAGGGATGCAGAAATTGTTAAGGATTCGGTTTACAGACACGATGAAAATACTATCAGTATAGATATTTACATCAGCGAAGGACGAAAATACTATTTCAGAAACATCACGTGGATTGGTAATACGAAGTATACCAGTGAACAATTAAACCAAATCCTCAGGATAAAAAAGGGTGATGTATATAACCGGGAAGTTTTGGAAACTAATCTTTCATTCAACCAGTCGGGATTGGATGTCAGTTCTTTATACCTTGATGACGGGTATCTTTTTTTCGCTGCGGAACCGGTGGAAGTTTTGGTAGAGAACGACTCAATAGACATTGAGATCAGGATGCGAGAAGGAAAGCAGGCTACCATAAACAAAGTGCAGATAAAAGGGAATACCCGTACCAATGATCATGTAATTATCAGGGAAGTGCGGACACGTCCGGGACAATTGTTCAGCCGTTCCGATATTATACGTACTATCAGGGAACTGGGTACCCTGAGGTATTTTAATCCTGAGACGATCACCCCTGATGTAATCCCGGATCCCGTCAGTGGTACTGTTGATATCATTTATTCAGTAGAAGAAACATCTGCAGATCAGATCGAACTTTCAGGAGGATGGGGATACGGCAGAATTATTGGCACATTGGGAGTTTCTTTCAATAATTTTTCTCTCCGTAACTTTTTTCATAAGGATGCATGGCACCCGGTGCCTTCTGGTGACGGACAAAAACTGAGTTTGCGAGTTCAATCCTATGGCCGGGGATACATCAGTTATAGTGTTGCTTTTACGGAGCCCTGGCTGGGAGGAAGGAAACCGAATGCTTTCAGCGTTTCTTATTATTATTCATTATACAATAATGGTCTTTCCAGGAAGAATCCTTTATATTCTTCCTTCAAGATAAACGGTCTGTCTTTTGGTCTTGGGAAAAGACTGACCTGGCCGGATGACTTTTTCACGCTCTTTCAGGGCATCAATTTTCAGCGTTACGATCTGAACAACTGGACTCAACTTATTACCGGAGGATCGGGTACAGGTTTCTACAATAATTTTAATTACAATATTGTGTTGGGCCGTAATTCTCTTACACCCAATCCTCTTTATCCAAGAGGAGGTTCCGACATTTCCCTGTCGCTTGAACTAACACCTCCCTATTCATGGTTCTCCAATAAGGATTATACGGAGATGACCCCCAACGAAAAGTATCGCTGGATAGAATACCATAAATGGAAGATCAAGGCTTCATTCTTCACGGAACTTGCTGATAAGCTGGTATTGCATACCCGCGCCAAATTTGGATTTTTGGGAACCTATAATCACGATATCGGTGTTACCCCCTTTGAACGTTTTTATCTGGGAGGAGATGGTCTGAGTGGTTATAATCAGCTTGATGGAAGGGAAATCATTGGAATGAGGGGCTACGACAGTCCCGGATTGATCAGCCCCGACAGAGCTGCTTATGCTGGTATTGGTGGAACTGTTTATGCAAAATATACCCTGGAACTTCGCTATCCGCTTTCCCTGAACCCAACCGCAACTATTTATGTCATGGGTTTCCTTGAAGCCGGTAATAACTGGGTGTATTTTGAAGATTTCAACCCCTTCGATGTTTATCGCTCGGCAGGTTTTGGTGTTCGTATATTCCTGCCAATGTTTGGTGAACTCGGTCTGGACTGGGGATACGGGTTTGATCAGCCTTATAACCTTGGCGTAAAAGCCGGCGGTAACTTCCATTTCTCTATCAATCAATCCATCGATTAAAACTGGCAGGCTTTTTGATGAAGATTATGACATCCTTTCAACTATAAATTATTCAATGCAATGAAAAAAATAGCTTTTATCCTTTGGGCAGTATTAAGCACAGGAGTACTGTTTGCCCAGAAATATGCTTATGTTGATACTGATTACATCTTGTCGAATATTCCGGAGTATTCTGATGCCCAGGACATCCTGGATGAATTTGCCATTAAATGGCAAAAAGAAATTGAAGAAAAATTTGCTGAAATTGACCAGCTTTATAAAGCCTATCAGGCTGAAGCCGTTCTGCTCCCGGAGGACATGAAGAAACAACGCGAAAACGAGATTATCCAAAAGGAAAAAGAAGCCAAAGATCTTCAAAAACAAAGATTTGGAAGAGAGGGTGATCTTTTTAAGAAAAGACAGGAACTCGTTCAACCTATCCAGGAAAAAATTTATAATGCTATTGAAACCGTCGCAGAAATCAATAACTACGCTATGGTGTTTGATAAGGCCGGCAGTTTATCGCTTATCTTTGCCAAAGATAAATATGATATCAGCGATGATATCCTTGATGAAGTGGGAAGTGTAATGCAGACCGTTAGAAGAGAAGACAGAGTAAGGCCTGCCCAAACGGTTACTTCCAGCGGGCAAACACAGGATAACAGTCAGGGAGTTAATAAAATGATCAATAAACTCAAAGACCAATAATTTTGTGTTATCACCAGGTATTTCAATTAATATGCGGTCAGCAAGATTTTATTTCACTCTGTGAAATATTTGTATAAATTTGCAATCGTTTATCATTTATAAATCATAAATTTTCAAGATGAAAAAACTGTTTGGTATCATTCTGTTTGCTTCTCTGATAACCTTATCCTCTTTTGTTTTCGGGCAGGCAACCCTAAAACTTGGATATATCGATTCAAATGAGTTGTTACAGCTAATGCCTGAAAAAGACTCGGTTGAGGCCCGTCTTATGGATTATCAGCGATCGCTGGAAAGTCAGATAGAGGCTATGCTCATGGAATATCAGACCAAAGTTCAGCAGTACCGGAATACGGCTGCTACCATGTCGGATATTATCAAACAAACCAAGGAAAAGGAAATTACCGACCTTGAAACCAGGATTCAGCAGTTTCAACAAACTGCAGAACTGGATTTTCAAAACAAACAGCAGGAATTGTATAACCCTTTGTTTGAAAAAGCCCGTAAAGCCATCAATGATGTTGCTGCAGAAAATGGATTTACTTACATTTTTGATGTTAGCACCGGTTCATTGCTTTATTTTGATAAAGGGACAAATATTCTGCCTTTGGTGAGAAAAAAAATGGGGATCTAAAAAAAGAACATGCTGAAGGCTCCTCCCGGGAGCCTTTTTTATTTATACCATGATGCATACATGTTATAACTATTGGCGATTCTCTGTATTTCTCCTTCTGAAAGTCCCTGGTCAATATCTTTGATCTTTTTTGCCGGCATTCCTGCGTAAACACTTCCGGCTTCGATATGTGTGCCCTTGGTAACCAACGCTCCGGCTGCAATTATTGAATTGCTGTCTATCACGACATCATCCATAATGATAGCTCCCATACCAATCAAAACCATATCGTGTATGGTACATCCATGGACAATGGCATTATGGGCTATAGAAACGTAGTTTCCTATGTTGACCGGGGCCTTTCGGTAAGTGCAATGAATCACAACCCCATCCTGAATATTGGTATGATGCCCGATCCTGATGTAGTGAACATCTCCTCTTACTACTGCATTGAACCAAACAGAACAATGATCTCCAAGTACAACATCTCCAACAACCGTAGCATTATCGGCAAGAAAGCATTTCTTGCCAATATTGGGAATGATGCCTTTAACTTCCTTGATGAGTGCCATAATTATTTATTTAATCCTGTGCCCCGCTTGTGTATTCATAACTCTGTGGCCGTGGGGGGTAATCAAGAGAGTAGTGAAGACCACGACTTTCCTTTCTCTCCATAGCCATTTTTATTATTAGATATGCGATATTGATCATGTTTCTTAATTCACAGATTTGTTGGGTAAGGACTGATTTTGTGTACAATTCTTCCGTTTCTTTATACAGGATTTCCAACCTTTTAAATGCACGGTTCAACCGGAGGTCTGACCTCACAATACCAACATAGGCTGTCATAAGGGATTGCATCTCTTTCAGAGATTGAGTGATCAGGATCATTTCTTCATTAAGTACGGTCCCTTCAGCGTTCCAGTCGGGAATTTCCCTGCAGAATTCCACCTTGTTTATCCTGGAAATAGAATCCATTGCGGCCCTGTGAGAAAAAACTGCTGATTCGAGCAGGGAATTGCTGGCAAGCCTGTTGGCTCCGTGCAATCCCGTGGAGGCACATTCACCGGATGCATAAAGGTTTTTTATGCTGGTAAGGCCGTTCTTGTCTGTCTTAATGCCACCACAAATATAATGAGCAGCAGGTACAACCGGAATGGGATCTTTGCTGATATCAATCCCGATGCTCAGACACTTGGCATAAATCCTCGGGAAACGGGTGATCAGCTCATTCTTGTCGAGATGACGGCAATCGAGGTAAACATAGTCATCTCCACTGATCTTCATTTCATTGTCAATGGCCCTGGCTACAATATCTCTGGGAGCCAGAGATCCTCTTTCATCGTATTTCGACATGAATTCCTCTCCCTTGATGGTTTTGAGTATGGCTCCGTAACCCCTCAAGGCTTCTGTAATGAGAAATGAGGGTTTTTCAGCCGGATTATACAAGGCAGTCGGATGAAACTGGATGAATTCCATTTTCTCCGCAGTGGCTCTGGCACGGTATGCCATGGCTATTCCGTCACCTGTTGCGATGGATGGGTTCGTTGTTGTACTATAAACATTTCCTGCTCCTCCCGTGGCAATCAATGTCATTTTCGAAAGTATCGTGTGGATATCGTTGGTTTTTATGTTCAGGATATAGGCTCCATAACAGGTGATATCAGGAGAACGCCGGGTAACCTTGATTCCAAGGTGATGCTGGGTGATGAGGTCAATGCCGAAATGATTTTCCAGTACTTCAATGTTGGGATGTTGCATAACCCTATTCAGCAATGCGTTTTCTATTTCAAGCCCGGTGCTGTCTTTATGATGCAAAACTCTGGATTCCGAATGCCCCCCTTCACGGGCAAGATCAAACCGACCCGATTCCTTTTTATCGAAATTGGTCCCCCATTCAACCAACTCCTTTACCCGGTCAGTCGATTCCGTTATGGTTATCCTCACGATCTCCTTGTCATTCAAGTCATCTCCCGCGATGATGGTATCCCGTATGTGTTTTTCATAGGTATCGGGAGTGTACATCACGGCTGCAATACCCCCCTGAGCGTACTTCGTGGCCGTTTCTTCTGCATTCGATTTTGTGACTACGCATACTTTACCATAGTCAGCTACCTTCAGGGCATAACTCAATCCGGCAATGCCGGATCCAAGAACCAGAAAATCAACATATTTTCTCATAATAATCGGGTTTCGGCCTGTTTATAATCCTAACAAACTCTGTACCGGGTCATTACCCCCGAACAGCATTTTTGCCGGATCTTCAAGCATTTCCTTTACCTTGACAAGGAACCCAACCGATTCCCTTCCGTCAATTATCCTGTGGTCATAAGAAAGAGCTACATACATAATGGGATGTATCTCCACTTTCCCCTCAATCGCTACAGGCCTTTCAACAATATTATGCATTCCCAGGATAGCACTCTGTGGCGGGTTGATGATGGGTGTGGATAGCATGGATCCAAAAACTCCTCCGTTAGTAATGGTAAAAGTTCCGCCCTGCATTTCTTCAAGAGTGATCTTATTGTCTCTGGCTTTAATGGCCATTTCTTTGATGCCGGACTCAATTTCTGCCAGACTCATGGTTTCGGCATTCCTTATAACGGGTACCATCAAGCCTTTTGGTGTGCTTACCGCAATCCCAATATCAGCATAATGATGATAAACAATTTCCTGTCCATCTATCATTGCGTTTACACTGGGATATTGATGTAATGCTTCCGTTACGGCTTTTGTGAAAAATGACATAAACCCCAGGGATACACCGTACTTTTCCTTGAATATATCTTTATAACGGTTACGGATCTTTATGATTGGTGTCATGTTAACCTCATTGAAAGTAGTTAACATGGCAGTTTCATTCTTTACGGAAACCAGCCTTTCGGCTATCTTAAGCCGTAAGGTTGACATTTTTTTTCTTTCTGTTTCCCTGTTGCCCCATATTGTCTTGCTCGGAATTTCATCTGCAGGCTTTTCCTTGGCTGTACCTGACACCTTATCTTTGTGCTCAAGGAAAAATTCCACATCTTTTTTCGATAATCTAAGACTGCGGAAAAACTTCACCACTTCAGATGTTTGAATTTGCTTTTCAGCCAATATCTTTCGTGCAAGAGGAGATAAGGATATTTCGCTTTCGTCACCCGTTGTTTCCGGTTTTGATACTTCACCGCTTTCCTTTTTATGTTCTTTAACTTCGGGTATCACTCCTGATGATGAAGAAGCTGCCGGTACTTCTACCGTCGGTGTTTTCGGAGGTTTATCATCCTTTCCGGTTTTTTTGACGTTGATGGTAGCAATTACGCTGCCGACAGTGATAGAATTCCCTTCTTCAATCATCAGTTTAATAATACCGCTTTCTTCAGCACTGATGGTAAGAGTGGCTTTATCGGAATCGATTTCGGCAATTTCCTGGTCCTTTTCTACATAATCTCCATCTTTTACCAGCCAGCTTGCAAGCTGTACTTCGCTGATGGATTCTCCCGGACTGGGCACTTTAATTTCAATGGTCATGATGCAACTATTTGAGTTGTTTTAAGGCTGATACGGATTTTGTTTCCAATGGTTTTCCATCGTGCTGCTGCAATTCTTTTTCAAAAGTCTTCCATCTGTTCCCAATGCAGATCATTTTGCAGGCTTCTTTTACCATAGGACAGTCACAGGACCCGAAAGCTTTCTCTATGATTTTTCGCTGACGTATCTTGTGGAATTCACTGGATCCCGTTGCCGGGCTGCCACTGGCCGGTCTTGCAATTACCGTAATAGGCTTCTCGTGAAAGTTTTGCCGGATAAAACTCCATGCACCCATATTGACAGGTTCTTCCTGAACCCATAGCCAGTCACTTGCATTTTTGTATTTGGCTATTATCTCCGAAAGTTGTTTTTCAGGCAATGGGTAAAGCTGTTCTATCCTGATTATTGCAGTCTCGGGGTATCCTGATTTCTCCCTCTCTTCCAGTAATTCATAAAATATTTTCCCCGAACAAAGTATAACACGTTGAATTTTTTCAGGATCGGCCTGATCATCGTCGATAACTTCTCTGAAGTTACCCGTGGTAAAATCAGATATCGGAGATATGCATAATGGGTGCCGGAGAAGACTTTTGGGTGTAAAGATCACCAGGGGCTTACGAAACGGCCTTTTTAGCTGACGACGAAGGATATGGAAGAGATTCGCAGGAGTAGTGCAATTGGCAATCTGAATATTATTCTCTGCACAAAGAATCAGAAAACGTTCAATTCTGGCACTGCTGTGTTCAGGCCCCTGGCCTTCGTATCCGTGAGGAAGATATATAACAAGATCGTTCATCACATTCCATTTGTCTTCAGCACTGCTCAGAAACTGATCAATAATGATCTGTGCACCATTGAAAAAGTCGCCGAACTGGGCTTCCCAAATTGTAAGAGAATTGGGCGATGCAAGACTGTATCCGTACTCAAATCCCAACACTGCATATTCGGAAAGCGGAGAATTGAATACCTCAAAACGGGCTTGCTCTTTACCGAGATTGTTTAATGGAACATATTCTTTTTCAGAGTCTTCTACTTTCAATACTGCATGCCGGTGAGAGAATGTTCCCCTGGCAACATCTTGCCCGCTAAGCCTTACCGGGATGCCTTCCAAAAGCAGGCTCGCATAGGCTAACTGTTCTCCCATAGCCCAATCTAAATTTCCCTTTTCTGATATCGAATGTAATCTTTCCTCTTGCAGTTTTTTTAGCTTTCGGAATATTCTAACATCTTTTGGGATGGCAGTCAGTTTCTCTGTAATTTCAAGAAGAAGGTTTTCAGAAATAGAAGTCTTTACAGGCTTGTGAAAATCTTCCGGGTTTGCTTTGGGAATAGCTTTCCAGATATCCCAGAGAAATGATTCAATATGGGTTTTCTTTACATCTTTTGATTTTGCATAACTATCTTCCAGGATAATGCTTATCTTTTTTTCTATTTCATCCGCTTCTTCCATACTAATACTTCCCTCAGCAACAAGTCTTTTGCGATATATTTCCAGGGGATTTGGATGGTTTTCAATGATCTTGTACAGAATGGGTTGTGTGAAGCGAGGTTCATCACCTTCATTATGACCGTATTTCCTGTAGCAAAGCAAATCTATAAATACATCCTTATGAAATTTTTGCCTGAATTCCATGGCAAGCTGTACAGTATATACTACAGCTTCCGGATCATCTCCATTGACATGAAATACCGGAGAAAGTGTGGTTTTGGCAACATCCGTACAATATGTGCTTGATCTTGCCTCCAGGTAGTTTGTAGTAAATCCAATCTGATTGTTAATGACAACATGGATGGTACCCCCGGTTTTATAGCCCGGTAATTCCGACATTTGCAGAAGTTCATATATAACTCCCTGACCGGCAATGGATGCATCCCCATGAATTAGTATGGGAGCAACTTGTTTATAGTCCCCTTTGAATGAAATATCTGTTTTAGCCCGTGCAATGCCTTCAACTACCGGATCAACGGCTTCAAGATGACTGGGATTGGGTGAAAGGGTCAGTCTCAGGTTATGTCCTTCCGGGGTTTGAATATCACTGGTATATCCCAAATGATACTTTACATCCCCCAGGAGGTATTCATCGTCATATGCACTGCCTTCGAACTCATGGAAGATCTGGTGATAAGGTTTTCCCATGATATTGGCCAGAACGTTAAGCCTTCCCCTGTGAGCCATTCCAATAATGAACTCCCGGATACCAAAACCGGCTCCGGTTTCAGTGATAGCGCTCAGTGCCGGAATAAGTGATTCGGCACCTTCCAGTGAGAATCTTTTTTGACCGGGGAATTTTTTATGTATAAATTTTTCAAATAAGACAGCATGGCTGATTTTTTCAAGAATACGCCCCTTGATTGCCCTGGAGTAATTAGGTGTATTCCTGGAAGACTCCATTTTGTTTTTTAACCAACCTATAATATCGGGATTTCGCATATACATGAACTCAGCTCCAACCGACTGACAATAGGTTTGTTGAAGATGGTCAATGATGGCAGATAAGGGTGTAGGACCAATCCCGATTTCATTTCCAGCGATAAACACAGTAGAAAGGTCTCCGGACTTGAGTCCGAAATTTTCTAGGTCAAGAGTGGGAAAATACTTCCGGCGAGTCCTTACCGGATTGGTTCTTGTAAAAAGATGACCCCGCTGACGATGGGCATTGATAAGGTTGATGACCTTGAATTCTTCAGGTATAACCTGAGTTTTTGCCTGTTTTTGCGGATAATGCATCCTGGCAAATTCAAAACCCTCGAAAAACTGTCTCCATCCATCTTCCACCGACGACGGGTCATTCAGGTATTTCTCATAAATGCTTTCAATAGCAGCAGGTTCTGTAATGTTTAGGAACGAGAACTTATCCATAGTGGCTGTGTAATAATTGCATAACAAAAGTATAAATTAAATTTTGCTGCAATTTGTTCACAGCATGATAAAATAAAAAAGTCCGCCATGAAAGGCGGACTTACAAATCTTTATAATGATACTGCTTAAATCAATTGAATTAAGCCGGAATGATGGCATCAACCGGGCACACATCGGCACATGAACCGCAGTCAGTGCAAATGTCTGGATCAATTTTGTAAATATCCCCTTCAGAGATAGCTTCTACCGGACATTCATCGATACAGGTGCCGCAAGCTGTGCAATCTTCTGTGATTTTGTAAGCCATGACAATTAATTTTAAGGTTAATTTTAATGTTAATGTTAATGAATGATCGTTATTAAACCAGTTGTTGCAAATATATAAGGTATCTTTCAGGTAGTATCAAAAAAGCAACAGAAAAAAGTAATTTAGAGGTATTCCAAATTAATTATCCTCAGGTTGCTGATTATTATTCGATCCATAAGATTGTTTACCGGATAGGTTATTTTTTTGTTAATTTATGTCCTGCTTTCAGAAATAAAACTTATAACTTTGCCCCATGTTTTATTAAACCTTATCCGATGACAAAAAAGACTCCGACTGTCATTGAAGTCGACGAAGTTGTGGTGAAATTCGCCGGTGACTCCGGCGATGGGATGCAACTCAGCGGATCACAGTTTTCAGACACATCCGCATTTACTGGTAATGATCTTTCTACTTTTCCTGATTTTCCTTCAGAAATCAGGGCTCCGCAGGGAACGCTGGCAGGGGTTTCAGGATTCCAGATCCATATTGGACACAAGGAGGTTCAAACTCCAGGTGACCAGGCGGATGTGCTGGTTGCCCTAAATCCTGCCGCTTTGAAAGCTAATATGAAATGGGTTAAACCCGGTGCTACCATTATTATCGATATCGATTACTTCGATAACAAGAATTACAAAAAGGCAGGTTATATTGAAGATCCACTGAACGACGGATCATTGGTGGGATACAATGTGGTGAAAGCACCCATTACTTCCTTATCCAAAGCTACGGTCAGGGATCTTGAAATCGATGCCAAATCAGCTGAAAGAACCAGGAATGAATTTGCTCTGGGTATACTTTATTGGCTGTTTAATAAAGATATTAAATATGGTGAGGAGTATATCGACTCCAGGTTTAAATCAAAACCCCTGTTGGCTGAAGCCAATAAAAAGGTGTTGAGGGCCGGATACAACTATGCCGAGACCGTGGAAGCTCTTCGTACTACATACCAGATCCATCCGATCAAGAACCGTACAGGACGTTTCCGGAACATTACCGGTAATATTGCCACTGCATGGGGTTTGATCGCTGCTGCAGAAAGAGCAGGAAAGGAGTTATTTCTTGGATCTTATCCTATCACACCGGCTTCGGAAATATTGCAGGAACTTGCTAAAAGAAAGCACCTGGGCGTGAAGACTTTCCAGGCTGAAGACGAAATTGCCGGCATAAATTCTGCCATTGGAGCTGCTTTTGCAGGAGATTTTGCCGCTACATCAACATCCGGTCCCGGGCTTGCTTTGAAAAGCGAAGGTATCGGCTTGGCAGTCATGACGGAATTGCCTCTTGTTATCATTGATGTGCAGCGTGCAGGCCCTGCTACCGGAATGCCAACCAAACCTGAACAGGCAGACCTGCTTCAGGCACTTTATGGGAGGCACGGAGAAAGCCCGGTTGTGGTAATGGCTGCCAGTACTCCGGCTAATTGCTTCGATTTCGCTTTCCAGGCCGGTAAAATCGCAATAGAACATATGGTTCCTGTAATCCTGCTTACCGACGGATATCTGGCAAATGGTTCAGAGCTTTGGAAAATTCCTGAGAGCAGCAGCCTTCCCAAAATAAGCCCGCCAATTGTCCAGGATAACGATACAAATTACGAACCTTATAAAAGAAATCCGGATACATTGGCACGCTACTGGGCTGTGCCCGGTCAGGAAGGCTTACGCCACCGGGTTGGCGGGTTGGAAAAAGAAAACATTTCAGGACTGGTTTCTCATGGCCCTGTTAACCATGAACGAATGGTTATGATCAGAGAAGAGAAAGTACAAAGATTGGCAAATTATATACCGGACCTGACAGTATCGGGTGAAGAAAGCGGTGACCTGCTCGTGGTAGGATGGGGCGGAACATACGGAGCTTTGGTAAGTGCCGTGAATGACCTTCAGAATGAAGGTAAGAAAATCAGCCTTGCACAGTTTAATTATATCAAACCCCTGCCAAAAAATACAGAAGAGGTCTTTAAACGTTTTAATAAGATTGTGGTCTGTGAGCTAAATACAGGGCAGTTTTCTTTTTATCTGAGATCTTTATTCCAGGAAATTGACTTCATGCAATATAATAAATTTCAGGGTCTTCCTTTTATGATCGCTGAATTGAAGGAAAAATTCAATCAAATTTTGGAGGGTTAAGTCATGGAGGGTCAAATGAATAATATCGTAACTAAAGATGACTATAAGGTTGATCAACCGGTAAAATGGTGTGCCGGTTGCGGATCCTTTGCAATATTATCGGCCGTTCAGTCAGCTCTTGCAGAAAGCGGCGTGAAAAAAGAAGATGTTGTTTTCGTTAGCGGAATCGGATGTTCGTCAAGGTTCCCCTATTACATCAACACATATGGCTTCCATGGACTTCACGGCAGAGGTGCCGCGATCGCATCCGGAATTAAAGTTGCCAATCCTAAACTCGATGTTTGGCATATCACCGGTGACGGCGACAGCATGGCTATCGGCGGTAACCATTTCATTCACCTGGTCAGGCGTAATATCGATATGAATGTGTTATTATTCAATAACAAAATCTACGGATTGACTAAAGGCCAGTATTCTCCAACTACACCCAGGGGGAGCGTCACCAAAACCTCTCCTGATGGAACTATTGAAAATCCTTTCAAACCGGGTGAATTGACTATGGGTGCACAGGGTACGTTCTTCGCCAGGGTCGTTGATACTGAACCGAAAAGGATGAAGGATGTTTTTCTGGCAGCCACCAGACACAGAGGTACCTCCGTCGTTGAAATATTGCAGAACTGCGTTATCTTTAACAACCGCATCCATTCGGAAATTACCGGCAAGGATGTGAAAGATGACCACCAAATCTTCCTGGAACACGGAAAACCAATGATCTTTGGTAAGGATAACGATAAAGGGATTATCCTGGAAAAATCACGCCTGAAAGTTGTGAAACTGGGCGAAGATGGTATAACAGAAAAGGATATTCTTGTTCATGATGCCCATGATGCGGACGATACAACGCATTATATGCTGGTTCGGATGACCTTGCCAAATTATCCGATTGCTACAGGAGTGATACGCAGTGTTACCGATGTAACCTATGAACAGGCTCTTGAACATCAGCTGGAGACTTCCATGAGTCAAACCAAACTGAAAAATCTGGATGACCTGCTAAGACAAAACAGTTGGATCGTTAAGTAATTACACAGTTTATAGCTATCCGAACGACCGGTGATGATATCAATGCTGATAACCACCGGTCGTTATTTTTTTTCTCAGAGTCCGGATATATGGTATTGCCCTGATGATACGCGTTCCATACCATCCGAACATTTCACCGTCGACCAGAATCGTCCGGGTGCCCCCGAATAATCCTGATGCCTCTTCAATATGCTCAGAACCAAATGGAAATGGTTCGGATGACAGAAAAATAAAGTCGGGCCGCTCAATCTTGTTGGGATCAATTTCCGGATAACGACGGCTGTGTTCCGGCAAAATATTTATAAATCCCTGTGAATGCATTAAATCACAAATGTAGTTCCCATGACCCGCAGCCATCCATGGATCTTTCCAAACCAGATATAAAACTGAGTAATTTTCACGTTGAGGTTCCTTTTTACGTAACAACCTGTCTAGTTTTTGAACGTAATTCATGGCAGGTTTTATCCTTCCGGTTATCAAACCCAACCTTAATATCATATACCTGGCTGATTCTATACTTTTTACATCAAAAGTGATAACCGGTACTTTATTACGTAAGAAACATACATCCTGTTGCCTGTTTTCCTCTCTGGATGTGATTACAAGATCCGGCGCCAGATCAAGGATCCCTGTAATGTCCGGGTTCCTGGGACCGCCAATTTTCGCTATTTTTTTTGTCTTCTCAAAAGGATGTATGCAATAGCTTGTCAAACCTGCAACCTGTTTTCCTGCACCCAGCTCGAACAGTGTTTCCGTTATCGATGGGCAAAGGGAAATAATCCTGCCAGGTTGATCAGGAATCATGGTCTGGTTTCCAATGTCATCCTTAAAAATCATATCCGGATGAGTTTTTAATCGAGGAATTCATAATTTTGTTTTATGCTGCAGCAATTTAAAGAATTTATCCGGAGCAGGGATTTGTTTGATGAAAAATCAATGATCCTGCTTACCGTAAGTGGAGGCATTGATTCAGTGGTTATGGCGGAATTGTTCCGGGAAGCGGAATTGAATTTTTCTATTGCGCACTGCAACTTTCAACTCAGGGGAGAAGATTCGGAAGAAGATGAACGATTCGTTACTGCGCTGGCTAAATCATACAATACAGGATTCTTTACTGCCCGGTTTGATACCCGTGAGTATGCAGATTCCAGAGGTATTTCCATTCAAATGGCCGCTAGAGAATTGAGATATTCCTGGTTTGAGGAGATTCGCCGGGAAGGTAATTTTAACTTTATTGCAACCGGTCACCAGATGGATGACCTGGTGGAGACTTTCTTTATCAACCTGCTCAGAGGTACGGGTATTACAGGTTTAACGGGTATTCCTGTTAAAACGGGAACCATTGTCAGACCATTGCTCTTTGCTACCAGGGAACAAATCCAGGAATATGCTTCTTTAAAAGGATTGTCTTTCCGGGAAGATCGATCAAACAATGAGATAAAATATCTCAGAAATTTCATCCGGCACCGGATTATTCCGCTTTTTCAGAAACAACAGCCTGATTTTAACCGAACAATCTTCGAAACTACTCAGAGGTTAAAGCTTGCCCAACATGCATACTCCAATTATATTGAGGATTTGCGAAAACAATTCCTTCAACAGGATGGTGAACGGGTTATCCTGAAATTAGATTTTCTCAAGAACCTGGATGAACAAGAATCTGTTCTTTTTGAATTGATCCGTCCGTTTGGCTTTAGTTATGCTGTTACAATGGATATTTGCCGGGCATTGGGAGGTACGCCGGGAAAGACCTTCCTGTCGTCATCACATCGTATAAGCCTTGATCGCAATGTTTTACTGATAGATGAGCTGATTGAAGAACGATCAGAGAAATTTTTTATACCAAGGTGCCAAAAGAAAATCTCACAACCGTTTCAACTTACCTTTAAAGTTGAAAAAATTGATGAATTTAGAATTATTGATAACCCCGATCTGGCTTTCCTGGATTATGAAAAAATTGAATTTCCGTTAATACTGAAGAATTGGGAAAAGGGAGATTTTTTTTATCCATTGGGTTCCTCAGGTCATAAAAAGATCAGCGATTTTCTTATTGACAAGAAGATTCCTCTGCCGGATAAAAATAAAATATGGTTGCTTTGTTCTGCAGGCAATATTGTTTGGATTATAGGCCACAGGATTGATCATCGTTTCCGGGTAACGAAAGATACTCGCAAAGTATTGGTAGTATCATACTTCAGGGAATCTCCTCAGATTTTGTGTCAGGAAGATGCCATATGATACTACAAATCACTGAAAGAATATTCATACTTTTGCAATGCAATAATCCAGTTTCTTAAATATGTATATTATAGTTAATCTTACAAGAATGAAAAAACTATTCTTATCCATCCTGGCGATTATATTGATGTCAACGGTTTTCGGTCAGATCCTTGAACCTGTAAAATGGTCGTTCGACCAGAAAATGATAAATGATAAAGAAGCTGAATTGGTTTTTACGGCCAGGATCGATAAGGGATGGCATCTGTATTCTCAGGATATTCCGATGAGCCCACCGGCGACAACATTCACTTTCAATGAAGGAACAGGGTTTGAGTTTATCGGAAAGGTTACCGAGCCTGAAGCTGTGGCAGAGTACGATCCGAACTTTGAAATGGAGCTAAAGTATTTTTCCGATGAGGCTGTTTTCAGGCAGAAAGTTCGTTTACTGACCAATGAACCTTTAACTATCAGTGGATTCCTGGAGTATATGTGCTGCGATGATACTAAATGCCTGCCTCCGACAGATGTTGATTTTTCCTTTAGTTTTAATGGTGGAGCTGCAATAGAAACTCCGGCTGCAACAAAGGAGACTGAAGCCAGTGAAACTGAAACTCAACCTTTATTTGAAACGGAATCATTGCAGGGTGGT
Organism: Bacteroidota bacterium; assembly: GCA_018831055.1. Lineage (NCBI taxonomy): Bacteria > Pseudomonadati > Bacteroidota > Bacteroidota bacterium. The sequence goes on along the minus strand of JAHJRE010000125.1, from coordinate 9,522 downwards.
GTAAGCGGCGAAACTGTCTCTGTGTCAGAAGAATCCCAGATCAGCGACCCTGAAAAGAAAAAGGTTATTTCGAAAAGTATGTGGGATGTGATCATTGAAGCTATTATTTGGGGTTTTGTTGCCCTCTTGACTCCCTGTGTTTTTCCGATGGTTCCGATGACGGTATCTTTCTTTATGAAAAGTGGAGAAGACAAGAGAAAAGGGAAAATTCAAGCCCTGGCTTACGGTATATCTATCGTCTTGCTTTATACCCTGCCTATTGCTGTCATTATTCTGATAACCTATTTTGCCGGTGGAAAAAGTGTGACTGCCGATATTTTTAACTGGCTAAGTACACATTGGTTGCCTAACATCCTGTTTTTCCTGATTTTTATGATTTTTGCCGCTTCTTTCCTGGGTATGTTTGAAATAGTGCTTCCAAGCTGGATGGTCAGCAAAGCCGATTCCAAGGCAGACAGGGGAGGGCTTATCGGAGCATTTTTTATGGCGCTGACATTGGTGCTGGTATCATTTTCCTGCACAGGCCCACTTGTTGGCACAGTACTGGTGAAATCAGCTCAGGGAGAAATTTTTGAACCTATTTTTGCTATGCTGGCCTTTTCTATTGCCTTTGCTTTGCCTTTTACGCTCTTTGCCTTTTTCCCTTCATGGATGCACAGGCTTCCGAAATCCGGCGGATGGCTGAACTCTGTCAAAGTGATACTTGGTTTTATCGAAATTGCTCTTGGTCTGAAGTTTCTCAGCGTTGCTGATCAGACCTATCACTGGGGAATTCTCGATCGCGAGGTGTACCTGGCCGTTTGGATCGTGGTCTTTACCATGATGGGATTCTATCTCCTGGGGAAAATGAAATTTGCACATGACAGTGATCTTCCTTATATCCGTGTTCCACGACTGATGCTTGCCATCATTACTTTTTCATTCGTTCTCTATCTTTTACCCGGTTTATGGGGAGCTCCCCTCAAAGCACTTTCAGGTTACCTGCCTCCCATGCATTCTCACGATTTCGACCTGAATGAGATAATACGTGACAACGTCGCTCTATCCGCATCTGGAAACTCACACGAATCCAAAATCGCTGTGTGTGATAAACCTAAATATAATGATTTTCTGCACCTTCCCCATGGGTTAAAAGGGTATTTCGACTACGAGCAAGGTCTTGAATGTGCCAGGAAACTGGATAAACCTCTATTTATTGACTTTACAGGCCATGGATGCGTGAATTGCCGGGAAATGGAAGCTAATGTCTGGTCTGATCCCCGCGTCCTGAAAATCCTGAAAGAAGACTATGTTGTCATTGCTCTTTACGTGGATGACAAAACCGTACTCCCGGAGGAGCAATGGGTAGTGTCAGCTTACGACGGGAAAACCAAAAAAAGCATTGGTAAGATCAATGCTGACCTTCAGATATCCTGGTTTAACACAAATGCCCAGCCATATTACGTCCTGCAGGATCATGATGGTGAACTGCTTGTGCCATACAGAGCTTATGACCTTAACGTGGAGGGATTTGTGGACTTCCTGGAAAGCGGCCTCAAGGCTTTTGATAAACAAAAGTAATCTTCAGTTAAAAATATAGTACCAGGAATGATAGCAGGATTCAGGTTGCAGGTTTCAGGCTGCAACCTGTAACCTGAATCCTGCACCTTGCACCCTGCAACCATTTGTTACCTTACCAAATAGTTATAAAAAGTTTTTTTTCACCTGGGCAATTTTTTTACAAATTATTCCTATTTTTACATATTTAAATAGCTGAATATATAACTAAGATTGCTTTATATCATGAATAGGATATTTACTATTGTGTTTTTAACGGTTTTCAGTACTTTTCTTTTTTCTCAGTCTTTTGTCGACGCCGGAGCCAACCTTACATCTGTGGGGGAGGGCAGTTCGGTTTGGGGTGATTATGATAACGATGGAGATCTCGATCTGGCGATGACCGGTGTTACCGCTTCCGGTACTTTTATCACCCAAATCTGCCGCAATGATTCAGGATCATTTGTTATCATCGAACCCGGTATTCCTGGATTGTATGCCTCTTCCCTTGCCTGGGGAGATTACGACATCGACGGGGATCTGGACCTAATGCTTACGGGGGCCAGTGATACCGGTCCCTATGCAGAACTGTACGCAAATAATAATGGAATTTTTGAAGAGGTGAATGCAGGCTTACCCGGAATTGACCATGGTCAGGTGCATTGGGTTGATTTTGATAACGATGCGGACCTGGATCTCTTCATGACAGGCTCATGGATGTCGATATTGTTTGAAAACGATAATGGTTTATTTACAGAATTTGCCGAATTCGACGTGCTTCAAAACAGCCGTTGCGACTGGGGGGATTACGACAACGATGGGTTTCAGGATCTTTTACTTACCGGGGATAATGGTGGTGGATTCATTAGCAAGATATACCGGAATATACAAGGCGTTTTCGTGGAAATTCCCACAGTTTTTGAAGGCTTGTTCAGCGGTACTGCCGAATTCATTGATTTTGATGTTGATGGTGATCTTGATATATCGCTTTCCGGGTTCGACCTATACCTCGAACCCCGTTTGATGTTCTTTACAAACGAAGGTAATGGAGAGTTTATAGAGTTTCCTACCTATATTCTCGGGGTTGCATTGAGCGCAGTGGAATGGGCTGATTATGATAGCGATGGAGATCCTGATATATTTATTTCAGGAAAAACGGCCGGTTGCGGAGGGATAACTACAAACATCTGGAGAAATACCGGAACAGGTTTTGAAGAAGATTTTACAACTTCTTTTCCCGGGTTCACCAAAGTGTCTGCAAAATGGGCGGACTTTGAAAACGACGGGGATATGGATATTCTATTGACAGGATTGTCAGCAACTTCTACCCCTGTTACTATATTGTACCGTAATAATTTCGGTACCAATGCATTTATGTCGAATAATCTGCCGCTTGCTCCACAAACTTTGAATTCATTGGTAGACGGGGACAAAGTCTTGCTATCCTGGTCGAGAGGTTCCGATACCGAAACCTCCGCGATGGGTCTAAGTTATAATCTTCGTTTGGGTAGTGACATTCTGGGAACAGATATTATTTCACCTTTATCGATCGTAAGTACGGGCTATCGCATGGTTCCTGCTATTGGCAATGCCGGACAAGATACGAATATGCTGATATCAGGACTTGATCCCGGCACATATTTCTGGAGTGTTCAGAGTATTGACCATGCCTTTGGCGGTTCAGCTTTTTTTGAGGAAGAGAGTTTTGAGGTTATAGCTACAGGGTTTGAGCAGGTAGAAGAGTATCCGGCTTTCAGAATATTCCCCAATCCGGCTGTATTATTCCTGAATATTGAAAGAAAAGGGTTTTCGGGTGATGAAACAATAAGGATATTTTCTTCCTCTGGATTATTGGTAGGGGAATATCCGGCAAGGGCTGAGAATACTACAACTATTAATATCAGTCATTTAACCTCAGGTTTATACTCTTTCGTGCTCACCGGTTCGGGATTTTCGGGTACTTTTTTTAAAAAATAGTTTGGGGAATTGCACAGTCTCCGAATATGCAAAAAGGCGCGCTTTTTATTTTAAGCGCGCCTTTGTTTTTGGGAGGTTTATGCAAGTGATTTCATCAACTCGGTAAAATACCGGTAGAAATGCGGTATTGTTTTTATACCGTTATAGAATTGTTCCAGGGGATAGTTTTCATTCGGAGAATGGATGGCATCAGACTCCAGGCCAAATCCCATCAGTATACTTTTGATTCCAAGTTTTTCTTCAAAGGTGCTGATAATAGGAATGCTGCCTCCGCTGCGGACGGGCACGGGAGTTATTCCGTATACTGCTTCATAAGCTTTTTCCGCGGCTTTGTAAGCAGTCATGTCGGTAGGAGATACGTAAGCCTGGCCTCCGTGTAAAGCTTTCACATTAACTTTTACGCAGGGAGGAGCGATCTTACGGAAATGTTCTTCGAATAATTTGCTGATTTTGTGGTTATCCTGATTGGGTACCAGTCTCATGGAGATTTTTGCATAAGCTCTGGACGGAATAACCGTTTTTGCGCCTTCTCCTGTATATCCTCCCCAAATCCCGTTCACGTCAAGGGAAGGCCTGATACCTGTCCGTTCCATGGTGCTGTATCCTTTTTCACCCCAAACCTCATTTATGTCAATCGATTTTTTATAATTCTCCAGGTTGAAAGGAGCCCTGGCCATGTTTGCCCTTTCTTCCTGATTAACTATCATCACATCGTCGTAAAACCCGGGAATGGTTATACGGTTATCGTCATCAGTCAGGGAGGCTATCATTTTTGCCAGGATGTTTATGGGATTGGCTACTGCACCACCATATAAACCGGAGTGCAGGTCGCGGTTCGGACCGGTTACTTCAACCTCCATATAGCTTAATCCCCGAAGCCCTGTTGTAATGGATGGGATGTCAGGGGCTATCATAGAAGTATCAGAAACAAGAATGATATCTGCTTTCAGCATGTCTTTGTAATCGTCGCAGAATTTACCCAGATTAACCGAACCGATTTCTTCTTCCCCTTCGATCATAAATTTTACATTGCATGGAAGCGTGCCTGTTTTAATCATTAACTCGAATGCTTTTGCATGCATAAAAGCCTGTCCCTTATCATCATCAGCCCCACGTGCATATATTTTTCCGTCTCTTATTTCCGGTTCAAATGGCTGACTTTTCCACAATTCCACAGGGTCGACCGGCATCACATCATAATGGCCGTAGACCAGAACCGTCGGGGCTGAAGGATCAATCATTTTTTCACCATATACAACCGGATTTCCTGCTGTGCTGAATATTTCGGCTTTATCGGCACCGGCACTGATAATCGCATTTTTCCAGTATTCTGCCGCCTTGTACATATCATCTTTTCGGGCCGATTCAGAGCTTATTGACGGGATACGGATCAGGCCAAAAAGCTCATCCAAAAAACGTTGCTTGTTCTCTTCTACATACCTGTTAACTTGTTCTTCCATGATTAAATATTTGTTTTTAATGAATAATTCTATCCCATTGCCCAAAAATAAGCATTCTTTGATAAATGCTTTAATAGCGACAAATTAATATTTTTGCAACCTCAACATATAAATGAAAAATTTCCTGTTATGGAAAAGATCAGAATTGCTATTAATGGATTTGGCCGCATAGGCAGGATTACCCTCCGCTACCTGCTTCAAAGGGAAAATATGGAGGTTGTGGCTATTAATGATCTCGCGGAAACAAAGATACTGGCGCATCTGCTTAAATATGACTCTGTGCACGGACATTTCCCCGGTGAGGTATCGTTTGATGACAAGCATATTATTATTAATGGAAGGAAAATTCTGGTTTTTGAACAGGATGACCCGGGAAATCTTCCCTGGAAGGATCTGCAAATTGATGTTGTGATAGAATCGACCGGGCAGTTTGTTAAGAAGGAGGATGCCATCCGTCATGTGACGGAAGCAGGAGCCAGGAAAGTAATCATTTCTGCACCGGCAAAAGGGGAAAGCGAGGGCGTTAAATATATTGTCCTTGGAGTTAATGATCATTTGATCGATAAAAGTGATGTGATTATCTCCAATTCATCATGCACGACGAACAACGTGGCTCCGCTGATCATGATACTTGACCGTTTCTGGGGGATAGAAAAGGGCTTTATTACAACTGTGCATTCCTATACAAGGGATCAGAACCTTCTGGACGCCCCGCATACCGATCTCAGAAGAGCCAGGGCCGCGGCCTATTCCATTGTTCCTACCACAACAGGGGCTGCAAAAGCTTCAACAAGAATTTTTCCTCATTTGAAGAACAATCTCGGCGGTGCAGGTATCCGCGTTCCTGTTCCTGACGGATCACTCACTGATCTTACCTGCACTCTTAAAACCTGCACAAGTGTGGAGGAAATAAACAGTGCTTTTAAAGAGGCTTCGGAGACATACCTGAAAGGAATACTGCAATATACAGAAGATCCCATCGTGTCCGTTGATGTGATCGGTAATACCCATTCGGCTGTTTTTGATGCTGGATTAACAGCCGTTCTGGGTGAAAAACATAAGCTGATTAAGGTCGTTGCCTGGTACGATAATGAGGTGGGATACGCCAACCGTTTGGTTGACCTTATTGAGAAATTCGTTTAAGGATTGGTGTATTTTGTAAGCTTCATTTCCTTGCCGTCGAATACTGCATAGGTAAAATTTGTTATCCAGTCGCCTAAAATGATGAGGTGTGATTGTGAACCAATTGGTATATCAAGAGGCAGATGGCGGTGCCCAAATATGTAATAGTCGGCTTTGCATCCTTCTTTTATCTTATCAAGGGTATATTGGTAAAGCATCTCATCTTTATATCCGTTCGTATTGTTCTCTTTCTTTCCCTCTCTTGCAATGTTCGCCAGTCTGCTCTTTCCTGAAAAAAATAAACCCATTCTGGCACCTAGGTCAGGATGAAGCCAGCGGAACAACCATTGGCATAGACGGCAGGCAAAGATTTTTTTCAACATTTTATACCCCTTGTCACCAGGTCCCAGTCCGTCACCGTGTGCGAGATAAAAAAGCTTGCCGTTGTATTCTTTGATCTGAGGGGCACGATGAAGTGTTATCCCCGTTTCAAGATTAAGATAATTAAAGGCCCATACATCATGATTGCCGCGAAATAAATGTACAGGAATACCCTGGTCGGTTATTTCTGCCAGCTTGCCCAACAATCGGGTGAACCCGCGCGGAACTACAGTTTTATATTCAAACCAGAAATCAAAAACATCTCCCATAAGGTAGATTGCGGCTGCATCTTTTCGAATTTCTTCAAGCCACCTGACAAGCATTTTTTCCCGTTTGAGACTGCTTTCATGATCAGGGATGCCCAGATGAAAATCCGAAGCAAAATATATCTTTTTGTCTTCCGGTATGTTTGTGTTCAATTTTTCGATATTGATTGAATTACAATAATAATAAAATCCTCCGCTTATTGCTGCGTTTTCAGATTTGAAATTTCAATTTTTAAGGCTTCAGGATCATTTCCTTTGCTGATAATGGTTCCATCGGCGCTGACCAAAATATAAAAAGGAAGCCTGGAAGGAATGTTTAAAAGGGTTGTTACCGGTGATCCTGGACCGGAAAGGTCGCTTACATGAGTGAAGTTTAAACTGTCAATACGGATGGCAGCTCTCCAAAGGTCGGGATTCTGATCGAAGGATAAGGCGAGTACATTAATTTTTTCAGGATAGGCCGTGTGTATAATGGATGGCAGCTTCCGGTTCATCTGCCTGCTCCTTGCATCCCAGGATGCCCAGCAATAAATCAATAACGTTTCACCACGGAAATCCCTCACAGCTACCTTCTTTCCATCGAGACCAGGCAGGGAAAAATCGGGAATGATCATCCCCGGTGCTGTATACTTTTCCGCAAGTTCCCTCTGGGTAAAATAATCACGAAGTTCCCCAACCTTCCTTTGATGATTCAGATAATGACTGTTTTCAGGATATTTGGATGCAAGTCCTATGTCTACCATTTCAAACAGGTGCAGGTCGTATTCTTCATCCAGGACTTTGTTCGTACCAAAGGTGTTATTAAGTGCTATCAGCGATGCCATGGAGGAAGGATGGTCTTGAATGAAGTTTCGGGTATATTCCTGTTGGTCGATATATATTTTTGTGTATGCCTGTTCCAGTAATCCTCTGATAATATGAAATTCAGGCGTTTCTTTGCTGCTTTCAAAAATCAGTCCCAATGAATCAGCTTTTCGCTTATTTTTCAAGGTGTGCATCAGGTATTCCCTCAGCAGGTCAGATTCTTCTGAGCCATGAACACTATAACTGCCTTCTATATCGTTTGCGTTTGCCTTAATATCTATCTTGTCTCCATCACCGGCAATAAGTGTAAGAATCGATCCATCTTCAAAAACAAGATTATAGAAACCGGTCTCCTCCGTATTTAGTCTGAAGCTAAAAAGTCCCTTCCGGTCGGTTTTAAGGGAATCCAGCCTTAAGGCATGAAATGGTTTCATTTCCGTAAGTAATACTTTGGATTCCTGCATCCCATTAATCTTGCCGCTTATTGCCGTCCTGCCCGTATCAGACTCCTGGCTGCATCCTCCTATGATAAGTACCAGGCAAATGATAAATATTCTGTAATCCATTTTTGTTATGCTTTTACTTTTATCTGGTCGGGGTTTATCCCGGTATCTTTGCTAAAAATCTCGACAACAAAAATACTATGAAAGAAAATTGTTTCAAAAGAACGTATTATGATAAAAAAATGTTGTAATTTCATTGCATAGGATGATCTGATTGTTAAATCTTTCATTATGATTGATTATCAGCATTCTTCTGAATATTGATGTAACCGGATTTGTGATAAGAGCCCGTTTAATTAAGTTTGTCTTATATGCGCATTAAACTCATCTGCTTAACGGTTGCAGTGGTATTTCTGTGCATGGGATTGTTTGCACAGAAATCCTTTCTTGTCAAGAAACCAGGAAGTACAACTTATTTTGCCTATAGTGCAGGAGACGACATCAGCCTGAAAATGGCCGGCAGTAATACAAAGATCTATACTTCAATCCTCAGTGTGACCGATTCAAGTATGGTAGTTTTAGGGAAACATGAATTGCTTTTCGAAAAGATTGAGAATATTTACCGGGAGAGAAACATGTGGAGGATATTCAGTGTGTTTACACGCTATGCCGGTTTAGGTTATCTGGGACTGGATGTTGTGAACCGGACGATTAACAAGGATTATCCAATCGTCCAGGAAAGTACGGTATGGATAAGTGCAGGGCTGATTGCTTCAAGCTTTGCGGTCATTCCTTTAAAAAACAAAGTGATCCACATTGGGAAACCATGGATCATTGTGGTGGTTGACCTGCCGGACATAATAAGATAATAACCGAAGCATGGATTATACAGAGATTCTTCTTTCCATCCGTAAAATTGTCAGGTCTCTCAATATTGAATCCAAAAGGGTTCAGAAAGAATACGGTATTAGTATACCTCAATTGCTGTGTTTGATATATTTGTCGGGTCAGGAGCGTTATATGTCAACCCAGAAGGGTATTGCCGGTTTTTTGAAGCTTAATTCAAGTACGGTTACAGGAATTGTGGGCAGGCTGGAAAAAAAAGGCTACATCGCCAGACTCCCCAAAATGGCGGATAAAAGGACTAACTATGTAGCTCTGACCTCGGCCGGGGCCGCTGTGGTAGGAAATTCTCCCGGCCTTTTGCACGAACGGCTGGCAATGAGATTAAAAGAATTGCCTCCTGGAAAAGTTGAACAAATTAATGAAGCCCTTCAAACTTTGATAAACTGCCTTGAAATATCGGATATTCAATATGCTGATAATCAGGAATGAATAATATCAAGTTGCAGGTTGCATGTTACAGGTTGCAACCTGCAACTTGCAACTTGAACCCTTAAGATATTTATTTTTTCCCGCAGTATTTGTACCTGTTCCCCAAAGTCTTGACGTTGAGATGAAATTATGTTATGGTGAACATAATTGATGGTTTTTTTGTTGTATAATTATCATATAATGCTTTATTTATAATCT
>JAHJRE010000124.1 GCA_018831055.1 Bacteroidota bacterium | reverse complement strand
CAAACAAACATCTCTGTCAATCAAGCTGTAAAGCAAATCAACAAAATGTATGAGGTTATTTTCCAATACGCAAACGGCAAAAATCAAAAGGTTTTACTAAAAAACAACCCAACCCAAGAACAAATAATGAATATAATTAACAGCCAATTTTGAAAATGGGTGTCCTATCCGGAAAACAGGAAAAAGCAATAGCAATATTTTATTGAGAAACTTCAGTTAATATTCGTTAACTTTTACGGAAATTTTACGTATATGTAAAACAATGATTATATTTGTAATTATTTTACACATATGATAAACTATATAAAACGTGACGGTTATATTGAAAAAATCAGACCTTTTATTGGGACGGATTTGATTAAAGTACTTACCGGGCAAAGAAGGGTTGGAAAAAGTTATTTGCTTTTGCAAATAATGGATGAAATAAAAGTTCTTGAAAAAGAGCCCAATATGATCTTCATAAATATGGAGCTTCATGATTATTCCGGTATTAAAGATTCTACCGACCTGAACTCCTTTGTAAATTCCAGATTATCAAAAAATTCGAAGAATTTCGTTTTTATTGATGAGATCCAGGATATTCAGAATTTTGAAAAATCATTAAGGCATTTTCAAGCTTCCGGGACCGTAGAGGTTTTTTGTACAGGAAGTAATGCCAGTTTGCTCTCAGGTGAATTAGCCACCTTACTTAGTGGCAGATATATTGAATTTCACATTTCCGGATTATCATATAAAGAGTTCCTGCGATTTCAGGCCACTGATGATAATAAAGAATCATTTAACAGATATATCAGATTTGGAAGCTTGCCATATCTTAAAAATCTACCAAACGACGAATCCGTAATTTATGAATATTTAAAGAGTGTTTATAATACTGTACTTTACAAAGATATTGTCAGCAGGTTTAATATAAGGAATACAGCATTGCTCGAAAATTTACTCAGGTTTTTGATGGACAATATCGGAAGCATATTTTCTGCAAAGAAAATCAGTGATTATTTAAAGAGTCAAAGGATCAGTCTTTCCCCCAAAGTTATTATTGAATACATAAAACATTTTGAAGATGCATTCTTGCTTTATGGTGTGAAACGGTTTGGTATAAGTGGGAAAAAAGTATTCGAGGTAGGAGAGAAATACTATTTTGAGGATTTAGGTATTCGACATGCTATTGGAGGATACAAGATAGCTGATATGGGAAAAATCATGGAGAATCTGGTGTTTAAACATTTGCAACGCAATAATTATCAAATTTTTGTTGGAACTCTTGGTAATAACGAAATAGATTTTGTTGGAAGGAAAGGAAATGATGTATTATACATTCAGGTAAGTTACAGGATAGATGATCCAAAAACTCATGATCGTGAATTTGGCAATTTGTTAAAAATCAATGATAATTTTAAAAAAATCGTGGTAAGCATGGATGATTATATTGAAGGCTCATTTAAAGGGATTGAACATATTCATATACAGAAATTTCTTTTAATGGATGTATAAAGGATTCATTGTTTCGGGAACCAACCGTGATCCTTCATATTTCTTATGTTTCTGATAAATTGCCAAATAAAGAATCACAAGTCTGCAAGCAAAGAACCATAGTAATTCCTTATTTATGCTTGTTTCACAAGAAGTCAATAATTCTTTAATTAACATATCATTAACAACTTTATAATCAGCAATCTTCTACCTTTGACGCTTGTCAAATCAAATGCCCTTGTTCTTTTGAAGAAAACCTTACTGGCAGCTTTGAATTTTCTGTATGCATGCTGTACTGCATGAAACTATTTACATGGCCTTCCGTGCCGTTGCTGAAAGAATAAATCAATGTCAGTCTCAAATGATTGCGCTATCCGCTCTCAATGACCGGATTGGTATGCCTGAGATTTAAGGGCACAGGTCCGGAACTGAGCATGAGTTATGGTATCATCACCAAAGGACGTGGAGGCACTCTGAATGTTGATTCCCTTCCCGGAAATGGAAGCTCATTCATTATTCATTTACAGTTAACGAAAAATGATTCTATCTGACAAAATAAAATGGCTGCTTGTGTTGTCCCTGATTTTAATAACAGGAATGACTGCTTTTTCAATGAAATCAGACACAGCCCAAATCAGGCAGTTGAATGAAAGGGCAACTGAATATTATTTTAAGGGTTTTCTTGATAGTTCACGGATACTGGCCGTTGACGCTAACAAAATGGCAAACAAAATATTGGCTGCTGAGGAAAAAGGCCTTGGCAAAGATTACATAAATCGTGTGAAGAAGTTAAAAGCCCAGGCAATGAATCCCCTGGCTTTGTCAATTGAAAGTGCCGAACCGCAAGCTGCCCTTGACACACTGCATGTTGCTGTAAATTTGATGCTTGAAACCGGCGATATTGTTGAGCAGGCAAACCTGCTTTCTTCTATGGGTAACATTTACGATTTTAAGGGACAGAGCGAACTTGCACTTCAATACCATAACCAAAGTGCGGCATTGTTCAGTAAAGCAAACAATCGTTCAGGACTGGCCATGGAAATGACCAATATCGGCATTACGCACCGGAATTTGGGCAACTACGGTGATGCTATGGAAAGCCTGCTTGAATCACTGGCCATTTACCAGGAATTAAACGATAGCATCGATGTTGTTGAAACCTTGCTTGCTATTGGATTTGTTTATATGTATGTAGAGCGCTGGGATGACGCCCTGGATGTTCAGCAGCAGGCACTGGAGATTTACCGGGGCATGAACGATTCGCTTGGGATTGCCCGGATATATAACGATATGGGTGTAGTCAACATGTCGACAGGGAACCATCAGAAAGCCCTGGAGCAACATCAGGCCGCTTTAAAAATCCGGCTGAACTCCAATGAATACTATTACACCTTTGCATCGTATTATTACATCGGGAATATTTATGGAACCCTTGAAAACTATGAGCTTGCACTTGACAGTTATCAATCCGGACTTGAGTTTGCCATGCGAACCGGAAACCTCCTTGCCATAGTTGATGCTCATGTTACAAGCGGTAATGCATTGTTCGAACTTGGTAGATATGATGCGGCCATGGAGCATTTTATGAAAGCACTGGAGATAAGCAATGAGATGGAAAATCGAACCGGCCGGGCTTTGGCCTCAATGAAAATTGCCGAAATATATAAATTGCGCAATCAGCCTTATAAAGCATTACAATGGCTTCAGACAGCCGAAAAGGCTGTCCCGAACTCCTCGTTTATTTTTCTTGAAGAGATATATTTTGGAATCGCAAAAACTTATGAACTGCTTGGCGATTACCGGAATGCATTTATAAACATGGAGCTTTACGGCAAGGTGAAAGATTCGGTGACCAGTGCTGAAAACCTCGAAAAAGTTACCATGCTCGCAAACCGGATGGAGTTTGAAAACCGGCAGGCTTTGCAACGCGAGAGCCAGGAGAAAATGATCAGTCTGAAACAGGCTGAAATTGACAGGCAAAAGATACTGCGGAATTTTTTTCTGTTTGGGATGTTTGTAATCCTGGTGATGGCAGTTATCTTTTACACCAGGATTGTCGAAAAAAACAAATTAAATAAAAAACTAAACAAAGCATTTTCCGATCTGAAAGCTACGCAGGCCCAGCTGATCCACGCCGAAAAATTGGCCTCCTTGGGTGAGTTAACCGCCGGTGTGGCTCATGAAATTCAAAATCCATTGAATTTTGTAAATAATTTTTCGGAGGTCAATTCGGAAATGATCACAGAGCTTAAAGAAGAATTGGAGGCCGGTAACCTGAAGGAAGTGAAGGCCATTGCCGATATTATTGCCACAAACGAGGGAAAAATCAAACATCATGGTAAGCGTGCCGATGCTATTGTACGCGGAATGTTACAGCACAGCAGAAGCAATGTTGATGGAAAAGTGGCTACAAACCTTAACAGCCTTGCTGATGAATATCTGCGCCTTTCGTTCCATGGAATGCGCGCCAAAGACAAAACCTTTCAATCAGATTTTATTACAGACTTTGACGAAGGTCTACCGGTAATGAATGTAATTCCCCAGGATATCGGAAGGGTATTCCTGAATCTCATCAACAATGCCTTTTATGCAGTAAATAAGAAAAGGCAAACTGCCGCCCCGGATTTTAAACCGCAGGTAAAAATAAAAACTAAAAGGTTGAATAATCAGGTTGAAATCAGGATTATAGACAATGGCGATGGCATTCCTGAAAATATTTCAGGAAAAATCTTTCAACCCTTTTTTACCACCAAGCCAACCGGTGAAGGAACGGGATTGGGCCTCAGCCTGAGTTACGATATTATCACAAAGGGCCATGACGGGGAGTTGAAAGTACACTCCACCGAAGGAAAAGGAACAGAGTTTATAATAACGTTACCAGAATAAGTAATATTAAAATTCGGATAACTGAAGACAAAAAAGGGAAATAAAACCAAATAATAATGGCAAAAATATTAGTAGTTGATGATGAGCCGGATCTTGAGGTACTCATCAAACAAAAGTTCAGAAAAAAGATCAGGGAGAAGCAATACGAATTCCTGTTCGCCATGCATGGCAAACAAGCTCTGGAGATACTGAGTGAAAACCAGGATGTGGATGTGGTTCTCAGTGATATCAATATGCCTGTGATGGATGGGCTTACCCTCCTGGCCGAGCTCAACAAAACCCATCAGTTGTTGAGATCGGTCATTGTTTCTGCCTATGGTGATATGGAGAATATCCGTATGGCCATGAACCGCGGCGCCTTTGATTTTATAACCAAACCGGTTGATTTTACAGACCTCGATCTAACCATTGAGAAAACACTCAGATATGTAGAGCAGATCAGAGGCACTATGAAAGCCATCAAAGAAAACGACATCCTGAAAATGTACGTTGATGAGAACGTGCTGAACTTTATGAATACCAATGAGTTTGAAACATCTATTTTATCGAATGAAACTGTGGAAGCGTCCGTAGTCTTTATCGATATCTGTGGATTCACCTCCATTAGCGAGAATGAGCCTCCCGACACGGTGGTGAAACTCCTGAACAACTACTTCGACATCATGGTGAAGGAGATCATCAATCAGAAAGGCTATATCGACAAATTCATCGGTGACGCCATCATGGCGGTATTCCGGGGCGACCATCACCTTGACCGCGCCATTGAAGCCAGCCTGGCGGTACGAAACGAGATTGCCAAACAGCCTGTCATTGCCGAGCAGGTAAAATTCAAACCCAATGTATCCATAGGCATCAATTGCGGAGAACTGATATCGGGAAACATCGGCTCCGAAAGCCTTAAAAGGCTTGATTATACCGTTATAGGAGATGTTGTCAATACCGCCTCCCGGCTTGAATCGGCCGCCGGCCCCGGGCAGATCGTGATCAGCGAGGAGTCGTATTTCAAGGTTAAAGATTGCTTCAAATGCGAAAAATTGGGAGAGATAACCATGAAGAATAAATCCGGACCAATGATGGTTTACGCTGTGGTGGAGTAATGGTTTGTTAAAAAAGTTGTATTAATCTATAAATCAAATACATAATTCAGACCAATATTTCGCAGACCACAACCAAATATATTCGAACTCCTGATATATAATTGGAAAACCATTGTGAAGTTTTTATTTTTGTAGTTATATCAAAAAAATTGAAGATGGGAGGACATATGACTGACAAAAAATCAAAACCTTTATGTATTTATTTTCTTATTGTATTGATGATCTTTCAGGGATTAAGCGGCCTTGGAGGTGGAATTGGTTTAATCATTGATCCATCAGGAGAAACGCTGCACATACCATTGAACTGGCTGCAAGGCTCTCCCTTTTCCGACTTCCTGATTCCGGGGATCATTCTTTTGTTGGTTCTTGGGTTGTTCCCACTTGCAGTATCCTATGCCTTGATCAGGAAACTTAGCTGGAGCTGGATGGCTTCATTGGTTGTTGGTATTGCTTTGATTATATGGATAGTGGTGGAAATCTTAATAATCGGTTACCAGCCAAAACCACCCCTGCAATTGATTTACGGGTTGGCCGGGATCTTTATGGTTATCTTGGTTTTATTGCCGGGGGTTAGGAGGTATTATACATCCTGAAACAAACTTTGTAAT
>JAHJRE010000123.1 GCA_018831055.1 Bacteroidota bacterium | reverse complement strand
CCCCCTCCCTGCTGGCAGCTACTCTTTATACACATCTATGCCAAATAGATAGTACGCTTCAACTATCTGATTAAACTTATCGAGGCCCCATTTAAATGTCATGGGGCCTGGTGGTGATTGGGAAGCATAACCACTATACCCTCCCAATCTGGCAATAACCCAGGCTGCCCATGCCAGTGTGCATTTACTATGAGGGTTTTGTTGCTTGATAGTTGTTCCTCTCAGTTTTTTATCAAGTAATCCTAATACTTGTATTTCTTGGGTACTGAAATATTTATTCGCATGATCGTTATGTGTTCCATCTCTTGCCAAGCTTAGCTGTAGTATTTTCAGAGCTGCAGCGAACCCTATGAGTCCAAGTTTTTTTAAAGCTACACCCGTTTCTAGTTGACTAGCTTCAAGATTGATTCCTTGTAATTTTGTAATCCTGAAAAATTGTTCTATCTGCCAGCGAAAGCAGTACCAAATTATGATATTACATGCTTGTTCAAAGGTTCTTACATCATGTGTTGTTAACAGCAACCAATGAACAGGAGTCTGTCCCTCTTTACAGGTTGATGGGTCCTCTTTGGCTTCAACCAACATCAATGAAACATTCTCACTTACATCATGATTTAGGGATAATCCCTTTGCTTTTTTTATCAATACCTCTTTGAATTTAACATGTAAAAGTGCTGTACGTTTACTCTTATTCACCCGGGTATCTCCTTTTAACTCTATCCTAAAACTCCCTGCTATATCATCCTTATCGAGTGATTCAATCATGGTTAATGGTTGATCAAAGAGTAAACGGTCACCTCTGGCCCGGATGATAAGATCCGTCTTTTCATCGGGTATTTTGCTCCATAATTGATAGATATCACTTTCCCGATCAGAAATAAACGTAAAATGCGAGCTTTGATTCAATAAACTCCTTGTCTTATCAATGGCTTCAAGCCACCGATAGGATTCCTTCTCTTCAATTGGCAATTTTTTACTGGCTTCATGATCTCTGGTTTTCCTTTCAGGTTCCCGGCTCCACAACTTGCAATAGGATATACCTTGTGGCAGATGAGTTTCAGCATCAAATAAGACCATTACGTGAGCAAAATAGCCGAGATCGCGATTATTTCCTACTACGCCAAGTGAGCCATCTTTAATCCTCTTGCGATGATGTGCATAATTATATTCAGATGTGTCCTGAATACCGATGATATGTTTTTTGCCGCAGTTCAGTTGGCACTGTATATTTAGTGCTTTGATCAAATGCTCTTCTTCTATTTTTATGTTGTTCAAAAAGCGGTACCCTCCTATTTTATCTCGTTGTGATCCATAAGATCGGTTGATAATACTACATTGGTTATTCTGTAACAAAGTTACCATCTTTCTACTTTGATTTTGTAACCGCTTGTCGGGCAGATTTGATACATCTATGAAATCCATAATTGTTTTTTGAAGCAATAATCAGATTTATAGTGTATTATAAGAGCTTAATTGTCACAATAATATAAACACCACCGTGTTAATATCTTAACATTACATAGATGTGTATAAAGAGTAGCTGCTGGCAGGGAGGGGGCTAGGGGGTGGGTAAAAAAAATATAAAAAGTAAAACTTAATGCGAAACTTCAGTTAAACATAAATTAAAAAATTATGTTTTTTTTACTCGGAGTCGAGGCCCATCGGCCGAGCGGAGTCGAGGCCCTGTGCCGAGCGGAGTCGAGGTCCTGTGCCGAGCGGAGTCGAGGCCCCTGCTTGTTTAATACGCTTGCGTGTCACTCCGAGCGGAGTCGAGGAGTCCTTCGACAAGCATCCCTCGGCTACGCTCGGGATAACACCCTTCGGCTTCGCACCCTTCGGCTTCGCTCGGCCTTGCATTAAACGCAGAGCGCTATTATAACATGCCGGGGATGTTCTTGGACCAAGCGAAGCGTAGAAATTGTGGTGTTTTAATTAAGCTACAAGCAAACCACTCACAATGAATATATTACAATTTCTGGTACTAATGCATTACAACAAGCTTCCTGTAAAGCAAACCTTTACCGGAATATATTTTAAGAAGATATAAACCGGAATTAATTTCAGAAACATTTAAAACAGATTCTTTACTACCTGGAATCTGATCGTAAATTATTGTACCTGTGGAGGATAAAAGGGTTAACCGAAACAGGGGAAAATCCGAGTTGATATGAACGAATTCCGAGGCGGGTACGGGGTAAATACTGATCATGTCATGCAAATCATCTTCAATTCCTGCCCAGATATCAACCATTACCGAAGGAAGGGTATCGGCAACGCAGTCTTCAAATACAGCTTCCAGTTCATAGAGATAGACACCGGGTAAATTAAGTACATCAACGTAAAATGTATCCTGGGTAAAAGTCAGGAATTCACTATCGCGGTATAGATTATAACCGGTTACTTTACGCAAAGACGAATCCCGTGAATTGCTCAATATTCGATTTGATTCTTGTTGCAAAGCAAATGAATTCGCACTTGTGCCATTGCAGGTTTTGGGCGGCGTCCAACTCAAATGGGCTTCAACAGTGGTTGAAGTATAAATTTCTTCAACGGTAAAATTGCGTGCCGGCGGACAATTCCTGTAAACGAATATATTATCCAGTCGCCAGCTTTCAATATCGCTGCTGTTCCTTCCGGAGGCTGTGAAGCGTATCCTGAAAATTTTCCCAAAAGCAAGTGAACTGATGTTGAGGTGATATTTTTGCCAGTCGAAGCCCCCGGCGGAGTTGTCCAGTTCCAGCACCCTGTACCATTGTCCTTCCAGTTCGACATCCACCTGCAGGTATTCATCACCGGTCATATTCCTGTCATTGAGCTGCACATCGAAATCGAGCCAGATACAGCCATCGGTAAAGGGTGCAGAAATATTTTTTCCATCAATATACCAGGAAGTTAAAGAGGAAGCATAATCTGAGAGTATGGGGAACCAGTTAAATTCGGCAGCCGGTTCGGGATGGCCATACAGGATATTGATAAACCAGTTTTCTTCCTGTATCCACAGATTTTCCCCGAAGGTTCCGCTGTACCATGCTTCCTTGAAAGGCAGGGAATGACCGTATTCAACAACAGCTATAAAAGGACCTTCCGGGGCAGATTCGGCGGTATCGCCGGAAAAGCCGTACGGAGTCAGATCGTAAATACCCGTAACAGTATATTTATATGTTTCAGGCAACAGGGCAGTATCAATATAATAAGTGGTATCAGCGCCCAGGTATGGCAGCCAGGCCAGTTGCAGAGAATCTCTGTAAAGGTTGTATCCCAAAAAATTGGGAGGCACTATGCCTCCGGGGCCGGGGATATAATCGCAATGGCCGAGTTCCAGTCCGAAAAAAAGTTCATTTTGCAGTGTTCCGCCCAGGGTTACCCTGTTATCTTCGATCAGGTTACATTCGGTAAAAAGGCCACCGGCTATCTGTACACCTCCCAGGATGGGAAGAACATCGAGGCTGAACACCTGGTTTCCGGTTGCGATTTCCATTTGAACCAGTACTGCTCCTGAATTATCCTGGCTGAATCCCCAGAGGTAAGGCCCTCCATCTGTCCAGTCATCGTAAGCAAATCCGTAGAAATTACCAAAAGCGGTAACCGGAAAAGAAGCGATAAAAGCGCCGGATTCATTGAAGAGAGTAATATCGCTCGACCAGTTATTGGCCCAGTAAGCATCTTCTTCGGGATCGTAAGCAATGGCCCTTATTTCTGTGGGTGCGGTGAAATCCGTTACCAGGCTGTGGGAAGCAAAATTCATTACAAAGCATTTATTACCGGCGGCTCCCCCGGCCATATAGCCGGTATTGTGATTATACGCCAGATCACGAATATTTCCCGAGCCCAGGATGATAAATTCTTCCTGAAAAACGCCCTGCAGATCATACTTGTAAAAAGCATTCCCGTTCCATTTGGTCGTATAAAGGAACAATCCGTCTGTTTCCATACCCACTTCACCCTGTCCGACTGCCACCGGATAGCTGTATTGAACATCCCACTGGTCACGTTTGGGTGCAATTTCGTGGTTAACATAGTGAATCACAGGACTGTAATCCGAATATACATCCGGTTGATCCTCTCTCATCGCCTGTGCCGTTCTTTCCGCGTATACAGCGGTCAGCGGAGGTTCCCACCATAGTTCTACCGTATCACTATGTGTAATTCCGTCCAGGTTGCGCGGAGGAATGAGATATTCGCTGATGAAAGTATAAAAGGTTTTTGTTGAGAGGCCGGAGGTATACCTTGCGGCCACAGAGGCCTCGTATTCTCTTCCGTATTCCAGGAAAGGATATGAATAATTGTTCGTATCAGTCACTCCTGTCTTTTGGCCATCGAGATATACATAGAAATCCTGCGGGTTTGCCACTCCGCAATGAATAGCAACATTATCGATGGCCCAGCCGGAGGCCCACTGATTTTGACTATCAGCATGAAAAGCAATCCAGATGGGTGACTGTGCCGAAGGACCGCAAATACCTGTAAGCTCAAGGGTCACTATTGACCATTTGCCAGGTTGTGGATCCAAAGCTTTGAACAATTCCCAGTTCGCTCCATTGTCGTAAGAATACTCTACTTTAGCTAATTGCCCATAAGCTCCATCGTAAAAACTATCAAAAACAAGCACATAAGATTCCGAATCCCTTAGATCCAATGGGGGGGTGATCAGATAATCACAGCATGCATTAAATGCAGATCCGCTAAAATCAGCATTAGACACAACATAATGTGAATCCCAGGGAGGAATGATCCATCCGCCGGAGCTTCCATTCAATGTTCTGAACCACCCAATTCCCTGTGTGAGGGATTGCCATCCCACGGGAGGAAATTCAATCCCTTCAAAATCTTCGATTAATGCCTCATGCAAGGGCCAGTCCCAGGTTGCCTGTGATGTCAATGGGTCAACATAAAGGTTGCGGGGCGGATATCGATTTTCACCGAGAAGTATTTCAAAAAGGGTGTCTTTGGTTATTTCTATTGTTTGGGATAACTTTTCGAAGCCCGGCTTGTAAACTTCCAGCAAATAGGGACCCATGATGAGGCTATCGAAAGCACAGGTTCCGGAAGAGTCGGTCATGCAGGAATAGACGTTATAGGGATAATTTTCACCATACGCTAAAACCTCGGTATTTACAGGGATAGCACCGGTAGTGAGCGTAACATTAACATCCATGGCTGAGGCATTCCGGTTTCCTGTGATATTGGAATAAGTCCATTCCGATGTAATACCCTGGGGATACACTGCCCTGACGGCATAAGCATACCAACCTGCAGGCAGGGAATGGTAGGCAGTATCCATGTATTCCAGGGTTGTAATGCTGTCATCCAGGAATTCCAGGGTTCCGGTCACCGGTCCCGCATTGGGATCGAATCCGGAGATTCTGCCCAGTTCATAATGAGTAAGCGAGGAAACGCGGTCTCCTGAAGGACCTTCCACATACGCTCTGATCATAAAATCCTGGTAAGGAGAAAAATACCAAAAATCGCCAGGCATCCTGGAATAACTGCGGTAAGCGACAGGGAATGAATAATCGACTCCGAGGGGTGGAGCCGGGTGGGGTTGATCCTGTCTCATACTCAGGTAAAAATCCCCTTCAGCGAGGGTAGCCTCGAGTTCCCAGAATTCAACCCAGTCGAAGTTCTCAACCGTGACGGTGACCTCATCCAGCAAAGTACCGGGATATCCGTCGGGGCCGTCATCATCGTAAAGCATGACAGAGAAGGCCGATCCCATCCATTCGCCAGCCGGGAAGCTTCCATCGCCGATGAAGACCATACCGCCGAGGACGGTAGCCGGGTATCCTGCCGGAGTGAATTTCACGGCATTCTCCCCTCCTGCCTGGGCCCATAACACAAGTTCTTCCTCCTGCCCATCGTCATAAACGATTTCATAAGGGCCATAAGGCAATGCCCATTGCACATGGCAGGCTTCGTAGTTGAGGGTTGGGTTGGCTTCCACCCAACGGGGTGGATTTGGATATTCATGCATAACAATATCAAGTTGAACGGTATCTCCGGCAAGGGCGGAGATATTCTCAACAGATGCCGTAGTGTAACCGGTCTTCCTGAAAGAAACATCGTAGGAACCTCCGTTCACGTGCAGGATATAATGGCCATCGGGTCCGGAGAAGGTCTGACGGTTTCCTGCCGAAATCAGCACGCCCGAGAGTCCGGTTTGTGAGGCCGCATCGGTCACAAGCCCTGCATAGGATCCCGGCGGTATCACAATCAGGGTATCGTGGATAATAAAAACCGGCTGGTTAGGGTCGTTGGATTCACAGAACAAAGGCTGATAATATTTCCCCGGCGGGTATCCGGTCCCGTCGAAATATACTGTAACAAATTGTGACTGACCCGGCAGAACGAATCCCGATGAAGGGTCCACGGAGAGAATAAAATTTCCCAGTACCTGTAGGGTATAATCTTCGACTTCACCGAAAGGCAGATCTCCGCATGGTTCCGGAGCACTGTTCCATTGGAGGCGTATGCGCATCCTGGTAAATCCCGACAAAGCGCCTGCCGGCGGGGAAATTTGTCCTGTAAAGCCACTAAAAGGTGTTCCTGATAAGGCAAGCATGGTCTCATCCGAAAAATCTTCATCCTGGTCCCAATCTATCCAAACCCCGGCAACATCGCCTGCAAAGGGGCTTCCTACGTCTATCCTGAGAGAGTAGGTGTTTCCGTATTGCAACGTAGCAACGAGGTTTGTATAGTCACCATACTGTGTACATCCTGAGGAGTTATCAATATCACCCAGCCTTACCCGGGAAATGTATTCTCCGCAAGCGCCTGAGGCAGTGCAGTAGCCATCACCGGTCGCTTTTTTGTTAAAATCCGGAAATTCGTAATCGAGACGTGCGTTTCCCGTGTTCCGTATTTCCGTATATACTTTTACCGGCTGGTTGGGCAGGATAAAATCGGAATTTACGAGAACAGCGGGCAGGATATCAATCTGTGGCCGGGCCCATAAAACGCAGGCCGGTCCTGCCGGAGCGGTCGTACCCTCCGGGTAAACCGCCTGTATGGAATAACAATATTCACCATAAGCCGGTAAGAAATCAGTATAAGAATGTTGTGTACTTGTCCCCAGGAAGATCCCATCCCTCAGGATATTGAAATAGCTGTAATCCAGCTCTCCTGCTGACCAGTTTACTTCCGTCTTGCCGGTCTGTTCATCGATAAGGGTTGCCACTACGCTATGCGGTACGATAAGCGGTTGACCGTAAACATGCAGGGTGCAAGGGACAATGATGTGGTTGCTCTGGTAGGGTTGAAAACGAATCTGTCCATACTCCGTAGTCCCTGACGTCAATCCGGTTGCATCGAAAATCACGGGGATATTGTCGAATCCACCGAAGGGCATAACGGTACCGCTGTCGCGACCCAGGGAAAGCCAGTCAGACCTGTTTTGTTGCAGAAGATGCTCGTTTTGGTTATCTGAACCATCCAGTGAAACAGTAGCATACCAGGAAAAAGGCCCGCTGCCTGAATTCGCAATTATTTGCTGCTCAATAATGTATTCATTGGGGTTTAAAAGAACCTCATGGGATAAAGGAGTCACATAAGGTTGAGGTTTTGTGAGTATAAAATGCTTAACACTGGTATCGGCAGGAAGGACCAGGACAGTATCGCTCACCGGATTATAACCATATTTCCAGGCCTGAATCGTCCAGTTTCCGCTTGCGATAGATGGGAGTATATAAGAGCCATCCGGGAGTGATTTTGTTGTAGCTACATCAGGAATGCTTACAGTGGCAGCGTTGACAGGTTGCCCATCGTAATCAACAACATATCCGCTGACCGCACCGGAAGGCAGTTGGTACCCTATCCTGAGATCATCAATACAGACAATATCCCCCTGCTTAAAATAATTTTTGTAGTATTTGCACGACGACTGCAGTGTAATAGTGAACCTGCTGCCCTGGTAAGGAGTCAGGTCAAAGACATGTTCCTTGAATGGATCTAAATGGGAAAGGGGTTTAAAAATAGTATAACCGTTCATGTCGGCTATTACCTCATTATTGATCAGAACTCTGAACCAGCAGTAATTTGTGGTATAGGAATAGCCCTGTTTCAGGAAAAAGCTCATATACAGGTCGTTCGGCATGCCGGAAGGGATAACCTCAATATTCACCTGAGCAAAGTGGCTTTCCCTGGAGGGGTCAAATGCCATCTGAGGAGTGAGGGGTGTGGAGCCCCAGCCGAAGGCGGTTCCTCCTTCCAGCATCAGTCCAAAGTCTGAGTTATAGGAGGCATCCGTGTCTGTTCCGGCGGAGGATTCCTGTGCTGTGGAAATTCCAAGCTCCATTGGTACAGAACCATCCTCAAATCCTGCAAAAAAGGGAAACTGATAAACTGCGTAAAACTCGGTAACGGAGAAGTCGAAGTCGAAACACACGGGATCCGGCCAGGAATCGATCATCACGTAATAGGAACCAGGCTGAAGGATTTGCCGGATGGTCATAGGTTTGATCTGATAGCCGGAAGAGGTATATGTCACGGCCTCTATGCAATTACCCACATCCGGGCAATCGTCGAAGAGGGCCATGCCGGTCCAGTCGGACGAAGGGGTCATCGTGATGTCTATCATGCTTTCCTGGGATACATCAAGGCGGTAGATAAAATCCTCACCACCTGTATATGCTCCCAGGCAGGAATTTGTCATAGCATATACATTGCCATGACCACAGGTAGTATTTCCTGGTTGGTTAAAAGGCAGTTCTGCAGGAATGCTGATTATATACGGTTGAGTGCAATCATCTCCCGGTGTGCGGTTTCCCTTGCCTTGAGACAGGGGCTGACCGGTATGTTGTTTCAGGAACAAGGCTCTCTGATTAGCGACCCTGGCGGCCTTTTCCTGTTCCTGTGCTGACATTTCCCATAACATAGATTGCTGTGCAAGGCTATAGTCTGCCAGGAAGGTCAGCAGGATTGCAATCAAAACTATGTTAGCGAATAATCTCATTAATTTAAAAGATCATTGTTTATCTTTTACCAGGATCTTAGGTTCCAGCATATCCATCATGGCGTATTTCACGCCTTCGCGGCCCAGTCCAGAATCTTTTACCCCGCCGTAAGGCATATGATCCACCCGGAAAGTCGGGACATCGTTGATGATCACACCTCCAACCTCCAGGTCATGGAATGCCATGTTCATTTCATCTATCCTGTTCGTAAACACACCGGTCTGCAATCCGAACCTGCCTTTATTGATTTCATTCACAGCATCCTGGAAAGAACGGTATTTTTCGATGACGACAACAGGGCCAAAAATCTCCAGGGAGCAGACTTTCATATCGAAACGGGTATTTGTCAGCACGGTAGGTTCGAAATAAGCGGCTTTTCTTTTGCCTCCGCATAATATTGCGGCGCCATCATCAATGGCTTCCTGCACCCATACTTCAACTCTTTTGGCATTTTCCTCATCAATCATCACAGAAATATCCGTTTCCGGGTTTTCCGGGTCTCCGGCATTGAGTTTCCGGGTCTGTTCAACAAACATGTCTGCAAAACGCTCAAACACATCTTCTTGTACGTAAATCCTTTGTGTATGGATACAAACCTGACCAGAGTATGCAAATCCCCCGTTAACGCATTTCGGGACAGCCTTTTCCAGGTTGGCGGAATTACTCACGATCACGCCGGCATTACCACCCAATTCAAGGATGACCTTTTTCTTACCGGCGTCTTCTTTCATTTTCCATCCTACTTCAGGTGAACCCGTGAAGGAAAGCAGCTTAAAGCGTTCATCGGTAACCATGAGATTTCCGGTTTTCCTGTCCATAGGCAGGATGGAAACGGCCCCTTTGGGCAACTCGGTCTGATCGATGATAGTGGCCAACAAGAGTGTTGACAGGGGTGTGTTGGATGAAGGTTTCAGGATGATGGGGCAGCCGGCGGCAATAGCGGGGGCAATCTTATGCACGGCGAGGTTAAGAGGGAAATTGAACGGGGAGATTCCTGCTACCAAGCCAATGGGAAAGTATCCCACTATCCCTTCTTTACCTGTTCCGGCCGGGGTCCAGTCGAT
>JAHJRE010000122.1 GCA_018831055.1 Bacteroidota bacterium | reverse complement strand
ATTCTGTATTCTGTATTCTGTATTCTGTATGTACAATAGGATGGGCAATTGAATATTTTCTATTTGCAATGCATTGGCAATATTAAATCGCCCATTGACAATCCGATTGACAATACAGAATACAGAATACAGAATCGCAAATCATTCCCGATTCGCCTCTCCATCTTTCGCTACAACGTTGTCTTCCCCATCCCTTTTCCATGAGAAACAAAGATGATCCCGGGAACAGACTGCCGCCAGAAAGCCTATGTTGTGGCTATTAGCGTAAACGGGAAAGAAAAGGAGGCGGTGAAGGTGGTGGGAGGCAGAGTGTATTCTCAATTCTGTATTCTGTATTCTGTATGTACAATAGGATGGGCAATTGAATATTTTCTATTTGCAATGCATTGGCAATATTAAATCGCCCATTGACAATCCGATTGACAATACAGAATACAGAATACAGAATTGCAAATCATGGTGTTTGGTGGAGGAAGATGAGGATGCTTTTTATTGATCTGCGATCTCTGATCTGCGATCTTCTCTCTGCATTCTCTTCTTCTTTTTTCCTGAAAACATATCAAACAAAAGATATCCTATTGCCGCACCCCAGAGCATACTCATCCATGGATTGCTGGTAATAGGGCAGGATCCTGAGTTACAGCCGATCCTGATATAGTAGATATAGCCGCCCAGGGCTCCCAGAGCGATTCCGGCAACAGATAGCCAGGGGATTCTTTTGATAATAGGAATGTGGGTTTCCTTCTCTTCCATAATTAAATCAATGTCATTTCAATGTTACAATGGTAATGCCCGAACCTCCGCGTTCCACATGCTCATCCCGGTATTGCCTAACTTCATCCATTCCTGCCAGCATATCTCTTACTACCGTCCGCAGTATCCCGTCACCCTTGCCGTGAATGATGCTAAACTCTCTTATTCCCAGCAGCAGGGCATCATCGATATACCGGCCCAGCTCTCCCAACGCTTCTTCGGCTCTTTTCCCTCTGAGATCGATGCTCAGGCTGAACCGCGAATGCTTTTCGTTGAGATCATTAACAATTTGCCCGTACTTTCTGTTCGCGGAGAAGGGCTTAATATTTTTCTGATCTGATTTTTCCAACTGGTCAAGAGGAATATTTAGTTTCATGGATCCTGTAAAGACGGTAGCCATTTTGCCTCGTATTTCAACTACTTCCCCGGGTGCATTATGATTTTTCAGCTTTACCATGTCTCCGGCAACGATAGGGTCTTCTGACGGTTTGGGCCTGACGGGTTTTTTTGGTATCTTTTTTACCCTGGGTTCCGGTTTCGGTTTTTCAATGGCCTCTTTGTGTTCTTCCAGGATCTTGCGGGCCTCTTTTGTTTTTTCCTTTTCGGCATTTGATTCCCTGATCTCGCGGATGGTGTTTTCCACCAGGCGGTTGCTGGTTTTAACAATATCAAGGGCTTCTTCCCTGGCTTTTTCCAGGATGTCTTTCTTTTTTGCTTCCAGGTCGGCAACCAGCTTTTGGTATTTTTCAATCATCTCCGACAGGAAAGTGTCGGCAACGGTAAATTCCTGCCTTTGCCGGATAATTTCTTCCTTTTCAACTTCAAGTTGCTGCAGTTGTTTATCGAAGTCGAGCTGTGATTTCCCGGTTTTCAGGCTTGCTTTTTCGAGCACATCGGCCGGGAATCCAATCTTTCCTGCTATTTCGAAGGCAAAGGAACTGCCGGGTTTACCGGTGAGAAGCTGGAATAAAGGTCGCATTTCCCGTGTATCAAAGAGCATGGCCCCGTTGATGATGCCTTCCTGTTCACCGGAAAGCAGTTTCAGGTTGGCATAATGGGTTGTTACAATGCCAAAGGCTTTCTTTTCATTGAGCCGTTCCAGGGATGCCTCTGCAATGGCACCTCCGAGCTGAGGTTCGGTTCCCGTGCCAAATTCATCGATGAGGAACAGGCTTTCGGGACCGGCATTTTCCAGGAAGAAGCGCAGATGCCTCAGATGAGAACTATAGGTGCTGAGATCGTTTTCCAGTGACTGGTCATCACCGATATCGATGAAGATATCCTTAAAAAGCCCTGCCCGGGAATGCTCCTGCAAGGGGATCAACAGGCCGCATTGCAACATGTATTGCAGTAATCCGACGGTTTTCAGGCAAACGGATTTTCCTCCTGCATTCGGACCGGAAATAACCAAAATCCTTTGTTTTCGGTCGAGACGGATATTCAATGGCACGACCTCCATTTTTCTGGCCTTGTGGGAGAGGTGCAAAAGCGGATGGACGGCATCGATCCAGTCGATATGGGGCTCGTTCACGATCTGGGGCAACACGGCATTTATGTGAAGGGCAAGCCTGGCTTTCGCGCGGATGAAATCCAGCTTGCCAAGGATAATATAAGCCCGGTGTAAGTCGCCAAGATAGGGACGAAGAAAGTCGGTGAATGCAGTCAGTATTTTGATTATTTCCCTTTTTTCGGCATTCTCAAGGTCACGGATCTCATTGTTTACATCAAAGACCTCCGCCGGTTCGATGTATACCGTTTGACCTGTTGATGATTCATCGTGAATAAAACCCCGGATCATGCGTTTATTCTGGGCAAGCACGGGGATCACCATCCGTCCGTTCCGGATGGTCACCTCCACATCATCGGGGGTAATACCCTCGGATTTGGCAGAAGCCAGGGCTTTATTGATCATGCGGTCAATCTGCGATAGCCTGGAATTCAGCTCTTTGCGGATTTTGGCAAGTCCGGGTGAAGCATTATCCCTGATCTTGCCTTTTTCATCCAGGAGTTTGTCGAGATAGCTGATAATGGCCGGATCGATCATGATCTCCTCAGCCAGCTTCCGGAGTGTGGGATAGAGGTTCTTTTCGGCTTTCCTGAAATATCCGGCACATAGATTTATGGTATTCAGTGAGAGACGCAGGTCGACAAGGCTCTGGATCTCGATAAAAGTGCCGGGTATCTTAATCCTGGAAAACTCAGGGGTAAGGTCAAAGTAATCCTGTTGAGGAAAGGGCTCTGGTGAAAGCAGGATTTGCCGGAATTCTTCGGTTTCATACAGTTTTTCCGATATCTCTTCCAAAGCGGAACTGAAAGATATCTTTGTAATATGTTGTTGTCCAAGCCTGCTGATGCAATATGATTCCAGGAGCCGGCAGATCTGCGTGAAGCCGATCTTTTCTTCAAAATTATCAGGGTAGACCATAAAACAAAATTACGAATAATGAAGGAAGGACAAGGATGCCTGGCTGCCGTTTTTTCTATAAATTAGCACGGAATAAAACCGGGCTGTTGTGAAAAGCTATTCACTGTTTTTTATTGCTTTGACGGGACTTCTTCTTGGGTCCTGTTCTTCCAGGAAACCGGCACTTATCAGGCAGGATCTCAACACGGGCTGGTATGTCAGTGCGTCCGATACCCTGGCCACCTGCCCGGCAGAGGTTCCCGGTTTTGTTCATACCGATCTGATGAAAGCCGGGATCATTCCGGATCCTTTTTATGGCGATAACGAAAAAAAAGTCCAATGGATAGGCGAACACGATTGGATTTACTATGATACCTTCAATCTGGCTGGTGACATCCTGAATAATTCGCATATCGACCTTGTTTTTGAAGGATTGGACACCCGCTGCGATGTTTACCTGAACGATACACGGGTTTTAGCAGCGGATAATATGTTCCGTCAGTGGAGACTGGATGCAGCAAACATGCTGAATCCCGGTTCCAACACTCTCCGCCTGATGTTTTACTCCCCGGTGGAATTTATTCATCATGCAGCCGATACCGCAAGCATACCCTTGCCGGATCCCCGGGCCTATCTGCGCAAAGCGCCCTATCATTTTGGCTGGGACTGGGGGCCGGAACTGGCTACCTCCGGCATATGGAAACCGGTTTACCTGGAGGCCTGGGAATCGTGGCGTTTGGATGATGTTTCATATACCGTGGATTCCCTTGACGATGACAGAGCCTTTATCAGCGCAAGGGTTACGCTCATTTCGGACGGCAAGGGGAAATGCAGAATATGCATCAAAGACAAGGGAAATGGGGTGCAATATGCACAGGAAGTAATTTCCCTTGAAAAAGGCATTCAGAAAATCAGGTTCGGTTTCACCATTGATAATCCACGTTTGTGGTGGCCCAATGGAATGGGCAGTCCTGAATTATACTCATTGAGATGCAGTGTCGACGACGGTCTCCGGGAGGATTTCCGGGACGACAGGATAGGCTTGCGAACAGCCGAACTCGTCACGGAAAAAGATGAGTTCGGTGAAAGTTTTTATTTCAGGATCAACGGCTTGCCTGTTTTTATCAAAGGAGCCAATTATATTCCCATGGATCATTTTACCACCCGGGTAACGGAGGAGGAATACAGGGATTTAATCCTGGATGCCCACGCCTGCCACATGAATATGTTAAGGGTTTGGGGCGGAGGTATTTACGAGAGTGATATATTTTATGATTTATGTGATGAATACGGGATCATGGTATGGCAGGATTTCATGTATGCCTGTAATATGTATCCCGGGAATGCCGGATTCCTGGAAAATGCGCGGGTTGAAGCTGAGGAGCAGGTGATCCGTTTACGCAACCATCCCTCGGTTGTGATCTGGTGCGGCAACAATGAAGTTGATGAAGGATGGCACAACTGGG
Organism: Bacteroidota bacterium; assembly: GCA_018831055.1. Lineage (NCBI taxonomy): Bacteria > Pseudomonadati > Bacteroidota > Bacteroidota bacterium. The sequence goes on along the minus strand of JAHJRE010000122.1, from coordinate 43,549 downwards.
GCTGGCAGCAGCAACTGGGATATTCACCGGCTGATTCTGCTGCGGTCTGGAAGGCATATACAGAACTGTTCCATGATATTCTGCCCGGTCTGCTGGATCGGTTGGATCCCGGGAGGCCATATCATCCCTCTTCACCCAGGCATGGATGGGGCCGCGACATTGCCTACACCGAGGGAGACTCGCATTACTGGGGTGTTTGGTGGGGGGAAGCCCCTTTTGAGACTTACCGTGAGAAGACCGGGAGGTTCATGAGCGAATATGGTTTCCAGGGGTTTCCTGATATACAAACCATTGAGGCATTTGCCGGACCGGAGGACAAAACGCTGGATTCGGAAGTAATGGCAGTACATCAAAAGCACCCGAGAGGCTTTGAGCTGATTGATAAATATATGGAACGATGGTTTGAAGTTCCGGAGAGCTTTGAAGATTATGTTTATGTGAGCCAGATCCTGCAGGCGGAAGGCATACGCATAGCCCTGGAAGCACATCGCAAAGCCATGCCCCGTTGCATGGGAACCTTGTACTGGCAGTTGAACGATACCTGGCCGGTGATTTCCTGGTCGGGAAGGGATTATTTTGGCCGCTGGAAAGCCTTGCAGTACTTTGTGGAAAAAGCCTACAGGGAAAGTATCCTGGTATTCGAAGAAAAGGGAGATAGTGTGCTTGTATATTCTGTTTCAGACGTTTATCAGCCCTTTTCCGCCATCCTGGAAATAAAACTCTTTGATACCGATGGAAAGCTTTATGAAGAAAGTAAAAGAGATATACAGGTTAAGCCGGGTTCTGATCTGATCTGGTCAGGAAGCAGAAGTGGAATGGTAAAAATGGCCGGAGGCGAGGGAAAGGCGATACTGGAAGCCACGCTTGATGCCGCAGGAGATGAGTACAATGCAATACATTACTTTACTGTTGCTAAAAATATATCTTTGAGGGAACCAGGTTTCAGGTTGCAGGTTGCAAAGGATGATAAAGTGATAAGGATACTGATCTCCAGTGAAAAGCCGGCCCGTTATGTTCACCTGAGTTACCCGGGTGAGGATGTATGGTTTGACAGGAATTATTTTGACCTCCTGCCGGGTGATACCATTGAAATATCGGCATTTACCAAGGGAAATATTCAGTTTGACATTCAAAAACCAGAGGTAAGATCGTTATGGGAAACAGGGCATTGATTTTTTTCAACAGAGGGATAGGGTCACGGTGCTTGCACATGATCTTCTTTATTTTACTGGCATCAGGGTTATTCTCCCAGGAAGCCGGGGAATTGAGGGTTATAAGTTTTAATATACGTTATGATAACCCGGATGATAAGCCCAATGACTGGCAAGCCAGGAAAGATTTGGTTTGCAATGTTATTTCGGATTATCAGCCTGATATAGCCGGTTTGCAGGAGGTTTTGCACAAGCAGTTAAACGATATCCTGGAAGCCTTGCCGGATTATGATTATGTTGGTGTTGGCAGGCTGGATGGCATGGAGAAAGGGGAATATGCTCCTATCCTTTATTTGAAGGATAAATTCACGATGCTTGAAAACGGACACTACTGGCTTTCCGCAACCCCTCATGTTGCCGGAAGCAAGGGCTGGGATGCTGCCTGTGAAAGGATAGTGACATGGGCCATCCTGGAAAATAAGCAGGATGGAAAACGCTGCTTTGTATGCAATACGCATTTTGATCATGTGGGAGAGACCGCGAGGCTGAACAGTGCCCGAATGATCAAGGACAGTCTCCGGGAGCAGGCCGCAGGATTGCCGGTCATATTAACCGGCGACTTCAATACTTCACCCGGAACAACCCCATATCAGGAAATACTCATTTTGGGTACCCCCCTGAGGGATTCCAGGATGGCGCATAGTTCCGGAGAAAGTGAATTGCCGACATTCACCGGCTTTGACAATAAACCGGAAAATGACGCGCTGATTGATTTTATCTTTGTTTCGAAAGATTTTAATGTTTCAGATTACAGGGTAATCGGGAATATGCCGGGAGAGATTTTTATCTCTGACCACAAGCCCGTATTTATAATAATCAACTGAATTTAACATACCATGGGGATGAGAAGGCAAAGGAAAGTCCTCTCTTCTGTGTGGTTTAAAAAATGAACAATGACAACAAGTAAAAATCAATTTCAGTTTGCCACCGTCCCGGTCTTTCTTTCTTTTCTGTGCATGGGTTTTGGTGATGCTGTGGGTCCTTTTGTCGGACTGGCCCGTGAAGAGTTTGCGCTCTCGAATTTTACCGCCGGATTTATCACATTTTTCGGATTTATCATGTTCGGGATATTGTCGATACCTATGGGGATATTCCAGGACAGGAAAGGCAAGAAGTTCGTATTGATGCTGGGACTGGTTATTGCGCTTTTAGGATTGATTATACCTGTATTTGGCAGTTTGAATTCGTTTGAGGTATTTATAGTGACCATTTTTCTCCTGGGCACCGGTGCAGCCACTCTTCAGGTGGCCGGCAATCCCATCATGCGGGATGTCTCACCGGAAGGAAAATATTCAAGGAATCTGTCGCTTGGTCAGTTTGTCAAGGCCATAGGTTCTTTGTCGGGCGCGGTGATTCCACCATTAGCGGTAAGCTATTTCGGTCTCGACTGGAAGATCCTTTTCCCGATTTACAGTTCTTTTATCTTGCTGACCATCGTTTTATTGGCGTTGAGCAGGGTGAATGAAAAGCGGCACGAGGAAGCTCCCCATGCCTCTTTTAAAAGCTGCATGGAGTTGCTGTTTAAAAATCCATATGTATTGTTGATGGTGACGGGGATATTTTTATATGTTGGCGCTGAGGTGTCTGTTAGTCAGGGCATTCCTCTTTATCTGGAAGAGCAGTTTGGCATCAACATAGCTGAAAAGGGATTACTCGGTACCGGATTGTTTTTTACAGCGCTGGTCATTGGCCGGTTTTCCGGTGGTTTGATCCTGAACTGGCTGAAACCGAAAACCTTTCTGCTTATCACGGCATTGATCAGCATCCTGGGGATACTGGGTATCTTCACCGGCAATGAAAGCCTTTCTGTGAGTGGTTTTTTCATCACAGGGTTGGGATTTGCCAATGTTTTCCCCTTGATTTTTTCTATCACCATCGAACGTTTACCGGAGCGCAGCAATGAGCTTTCAGGACTTATGGTAACGGCCATTGTGGGGGGTGCACTGGTACCCTTGCTGATGAACGGGTTATCGGAGGTCACCTCTGTATTGTTTAGTTTCATTGTTCCACTGGCCTGTATCGGCTATATCTTGTATGTGGGGTTCAGGAATTTACGCATCAATTAGACCATCATGATCAACAGAAGGAAATTTATTGTACGTTCATCCATGGCGCTTGCCGGGGCCGCTTTACTCCGGAAGCCGGTGATATCGGCCAATCCAATAACCGTTAGCAAAGGAGCTCCTATTGTGATCTCCACCTGGAATCATGGGTTGGAGGCCAATGAAGAAGCCTGGAAGGTGTTATCTGCCGGAGGCAGGGCCCTTGATGCCGTAGAAAAGGGCGTTATGGTCACCGAGGCCGACCCTGACAATCACAGTGTTGGCATAGGGGGATATCCCGACCGCGACGGTCATGTAACCCTCGATGCGTGTATCATGGATGAAAATGGCAATTGTGGCTCCGTATGTTTCCTGGAAAACATATTACACCCCATTTCAGTTGCCCGGCTGGTGATGGAAAAAACACCCCATGTGATGCTTGCCGGCGAAGGTGCCCTGCAGTTTGCCAGGGAAAATGGATTTCCGGAAGTAAACCTGCTGACACCTGAAATGGAAAAAGTCTGGAAAGAGTGGCTGATAGATGCCAAATACCAGCCGGTGATCAATATTGAGAACCATGATACCATCGGCATGCTGGCCATCGACGGGCAAGGGAATATGGCCGGGGCTTGTACGACAAGCGGAATGGGTTTCAAGATGCATGGCAGGGTAGGGGATAGTCCCATTATCGGGGCAGGGCTTTTTCTCGACAATGAAGTGGGAGGAGCGGTGGCTACAGGCAATGGAGAGCTGGTAATGCGGACACTGGGGTCTTTCCTGGTGGTAGAGCTGATGCGTAATGGCCTTACCCCGGAAGAAGCCGTTAAAGAAGCCGTAACCAGGATCATTAAACAGAATCCCGATCTTTCCAATATGCAGGTTGGCTATCTCGCCTTGCGCAAAGATGGTACATTTGCTGCTTATTCGATCCACAAGGGATTTGATTTTGCCGTTTATCAGGATGGTGAAAACAGGCTTGTGGATTCGGAGTGTTATATGGAATAAGGGAATGATTATCGATGAGCACTGTAAATCGGTTTGATAATCAGAAACTGCTTTGTTATGTAAGAATATCGAGTCGGATGAAATTATTTATATTTACAAAATAATTCATCCGTATCCAAAAACCCCGCACTTATGAAACTCTCCTTCCGCATTTCCATCCCTCTGGCAATCATTATCCTGTTGGCCTTTACATCCTGCAACCGGAACGATGTAAAAAAGATCCACATCATACCCAAGCCCTGGAATGTTTGGGATAATAAAGGATATTTTGATTTTAGCGGAGATACGAGGATTTTATATGATGGGTTGGCGCCTGAGTCTAAAGAGGTGGCAGTTTATTTTGCCGAAAAAATCGCTGCATCAACGGGAACAGAGTTGGCCATAGAAGATGTTACCAATGTAAAGAGTATCAGTAATGATATTCTGTTTTCTTTGCAGGGGGCCGACAGCCTCCTGGGAGATGAAGGATATTTCCTGCAGATCAAAAGAAACCATGTAATCCTGCAGGCTAACACAGCCAGGGGGCTTTTTTACGGGGTTCAGACCATGCTGCAGCTTATGCCTCCGGAGATAGAGTGCAAGGGTGGTCTTGCAGGATCTGACCTGCGCTTACCCTGTGTCTTCGTGCGCGACAAGCCCGCGTTCCAATGGCGCGGCATGCACCTGGATGTAGGCCGGCATTTCTTTCCGGCCGACTCGGTGAAGAAATTCATTGACCTGCTGGCTTTGCACAAGATGAACACCTTTCACTGGCACCTGACCGAAGACCAGGGATGGAGGATAGAGATAAAAAAATACCCGCGGCTGGCTGAGGTGTCTGCCTGGAGACAGAACCGCGACGGAAGCCGTTACGGGGGTTATTATACCCAGGATGAAGTCAGGGATATTGTTGATTACGCATCAAGCCGGTACATAACCATAGTTCCGGAGATTGAAATGCCCGGTCACAGCCTGGCTGCCCTGGCCGCTTACCCGGAATATTCCTGTACCGGCGGGCCGTTCCAGGTCACCGACCGCTGGGGTGTGTACGAAGACGTATACTGTGCCGGTAAAGAAGGCACTTTTACCTTCCTGGAAGGGATTTTGGATGAAGTGACGGAACTGTTCCCCGGGAAATACATCCATATCGGTGGGGATGAGTGTCCGAAAGCCCGATGGGAAAAATGCCCTGATTGCCAGCGCAGGATACGGGTAGAAAGACTGGCCGATGAGCATGAATTGCAGAGTTACTTCATCAAGAGGATGGAGAAATACCTGAATGGAAAAGGCAAGAGCATCATAGGCTGGGATGAGATCCTGGAGGGCGGTTTGGCGCCGGAAGCCACCGTAATGTCGTGGCGCGGTGTCAGCGGCGGTATTGAAGCCGCACAGCAGGGACATGATGTGGTGATGAGTCCGACATCGCACTGTTATTTTGATTATTACCAGGGTGATCCTTCTCAGGAACCCAAAGCTATCGGAGGGTTTACTCCCCTGGAAAAGGTTTACGGGTTTGATCCTGTTCCTGCCGCACTGAATGAAGAAGAGGCGAACTTTATCCTGGGTGGCCAGGGAAACCTTTGGACAGAATACATCCCAACCTGGAGCCACCTTGAATACATGGCCCTGCCCAGGATGTCGGCGTTATCGGAGGTGCTGTGGACTTCCTCCAAGCGCAGGGATTATGACTCTTTCCTGGAAAGACTGGGTTATCTTTTTGACCGTTTGGATGCCATGGGTTATCATTACAGGATCCCTGAACCCGGCTTACCACACGGTGAAGTGTTTTTAACCAACGACACAGTTATTACGCTGGAAAGTCCTTTTCACCAGGCTAAAGTCTGGGTAGCCATTGACGATGACAGTACAGGAAAACTATATTCAGGGAAACTTGTGGTAGACAGGGATATGACCGTTAGGGCCCGCACTGTCATGCCTGATGGGCGGCAAAGCATAGAAGCCCGTACCCGTTTCGAGGTACTCAATGAATATGCCCGTTATGTGAATCCTTTCATCGGGACAGATGGTCACGGGCATACATTTCCCGGGGCCACTACCCCTTTCGGTATGGTACAACTCAGTCCGGATACACGAAAAGACAGTTGGGACGGATGCTCGGGATATCATTATTCCGACAGTACCATCCTGGGATTCAGTATGACACATCTCAGCGGAACCGGGGTAGGTGATTACGGTGATTTCCGTTTCATGCCAGGAACGGGAGAAGTGCAAATAATGCCCGGCAGTGAGGAGGATCCCGGGTCAGGATACCGGTCGCGCTTCCGTCATGATACCGAATCGGCCTCCCCGGGATATTACAAGGTTTTTCTGGATGACTACGGTGTTTCCGTTGAACTGACAGCTACACCGAGGGCCGGATTGCAACGATATGTATTCCCCAAATCCGGTCAATCGCATGTGCTGATAGACCTGAAAGAAGGCGTAACCAGCGATAAGGTCATTGAATCGGAGGTAAGGATTGTGAGCGACAGGGCGGTGGAAGGATTTCGCCGTACAAGGGGCTGGGCAGATGACCAATACCTCTATTTTTACGCAGAGTTCAGCAAAGCTTTTAAAGATTTTGGAATTGCAGAATCAGGAGAGGTAAAGGAAGGTAAGGATCATGCCAAAGGGAACGACCTCAAGGCTTATGTCAGTTTCAGTACCGACAGCAGCGAGCTTATAATGGTCAAGACGGGAATTTCTGCCGTTAGTGCTGAGAATGCCCGCAAAAACCTGATGCAGGAGATACCGGGTTTTGATTTCAATAAGGTACGCAGGGATGCGCTGGTGCAATGGAATGACGAACTGGGAAGGATATCTGTATCAGGGGGCAGTGAAGAGGAGAGGATAAGTTTCTATACTGCACTGTATCATTCTTTTATAGCACCGAACCTATATTCTGATGTAGACGGCAAATACCGGGGGCATGACTTGCAGGTACATGAGAGCAAAACGGGTAATATCTATACGGTCTTTTCGCTCTGGGATACCTTCAGGGCGCTTCATCCGCTTTTTACGATCATACAGCAGGAGAGGACCAACGAGCTTATCAACACCATGCTTGACATATACCGGACCGGAGGTTTGCTGCCGGTATGGGAACTTGCTGCCAATGAGACCTGGTGCATGATCGGCTATCATTCTATCCCTGTTATTGCGGATGCCTATGCCAAGGGTATCCGGGGATATGATGCTGATCTGGCATTACGGGCCATGATACGAAGTGCCGGGCAGGATCATCACGGATTAAAGTATTTAAGGCAGTATGGGTATATCCCGGCAGGTAAAGAAGGCGAATCGGTTTCCAAAACTCTTGAGTACGCTTACGATGACTGGTGTATAGCACAGATGGGGCAATGGCTTGGTAAGAGCGGGACATACGAGGAGTTTATCCAACGGGCCCAGTATTACAAGAACCTTTACGATCCATCCACTGGTTTTATGCGTGGAAAGATCAACGGCATGTTCGTAGAGCCGTTTAACCCGGCCGAAGTAAATTTCATGCTCACCGAGGCCAACACATGGCAATATAATTTCTTTGTCCCCCAGGATGTTGCAGGTTTAATGGAGCTGATGGGAGGAGAGGAAGCATTCAACCGGAAGCTGGACGAGATGTTCAATGCTCCTCAGGATCTGGCTGGCCGTCAGCAGGCGGATATCACCGGGTTGATAGGGCAGTATGCACACGGGAACGAGCCCAGCCACCATATGGCCTATTTGTATAATTACTCAGGCCAGCCCTGGAAAACACAGGAGCTTGTGCGCAGGATCATGAAAGAGATGTACACAGACAAACCTGACGGCTTATGCGGCAATGAAGACTGCGGACAAATGTCGGCCTGGTATGTGTTGAGTGCCATGGGATTGTATGCTGTGGTTCCCGGCATCCCTGAATATGCGATTGGCAGTCCGCTCTTCGATACGGTACGGATCAACCTTGAGAATGGCAAAACCTTCACCCTCATAGCAAAGGGCAACGGCCCAGGCAATCCGTATATCCAGTCTGCCGTTTTGAACGGTATTTTGTTGGAGAAGTGTTACATAACCCAGGAAGACATTATGGATGGAGGGGAGCTGATCCTGGATATGGGAAAAGAGCCATCAACGACCTGGGGAGTTGCTCCTGAAAACAGGCCACATTCGGCCATCCGTGATTTTCTGATCACACCCGTCCCATTTGTCAAGGCAACAGGGAAAACGTTTACACAAAGCATGGAGGTTTCGCTGGGAACCATCCTGGATGGATGCACCATTTACTATACGCTGGATGATAGTGAGCCAACAACAGAATCGATGACATACACATCTCCTTTTGTTATTACGGAAAACACAACATTGAAGGCCTTTGCAGTGAAAGAAGGTCTGGTCCCCAGCAAAGTTGTGGAAGCATCCTTTAACAAGATGCCGGAAGGACGGAGTCTGGAGATCAGGAATCCATACAACACTCAATATACTGCCGGGGGAGATATTGCTCTCATCGACCAATTGCGGGGAGGTGATAATTTCAGGACAGGCTTCTGGCAGGGATATTATGGAGTTGACCTTGAGGTTATTCTTGATTTAGGAAAGATTCAGGATATCCATGTCATTGGGATAGGTTTCCTGCAGGATCAGAAATCCTGGATTTTTATGCCGGAAGAAGTGAGCTTTTATTTCTCGGATGATAAGAATGATTTCCAAGCGGCCGGAACGGTGAAAAACGATGTGGATGAGAAGTATGAAGGAGGCATCATCAAGGATTTCATGTTGCAAGGACTTAATGAACAGGTCCGGTACATAAAGATAATAGCGCGGAACCGTGGTGTTTGCCCCGAATGGCATGTAGGAGCGGGGAATAAGGCATGGATATTCGCGGATGAGATTATTGTGGAATAAAAAAAAAGACCGGTTGTAACCGGTCTTTTTTTTAGAATGCTCAATTAATTAATGACCATGTTTTTTCCCAAGGTAATTAGCCACACCTTCTGCGGTTGCCTGCATGGCTTCGTCGCCTTTATGCCAGTCGGCCGGACAAACTTCACCATGTTCTTCGAAGTACTGCAGGGCATCAACCATACGGAGCGTTTCATCTACGCTACGGCCAAGCGGAAGGTCGTTGACTACCTGGTGGCGGACTATCCCCTGTTTGTCGATGAGGAAGAGACCGCGGTAAGCAACCGGTTCTCCTTCAAATTCCATTTCACCATCGTCGTTATAATCATATTCACCGGCTAACACATCATAGTTTTCAGAAATGGTTTTGGAAAGGTCGGAAACAATGGGGAAGGTAACGCCCTGGATACCGCCTTTATCTACCGGAGTGTTAAGCCAGGCCCAGTGAGAGAACTTGGAGTCGATGGAACAACCGACAACAGCCACATTCCTTTTCTCAAATTCATCCAGTTTTTGCTGGAATGCAAGGATTTCGGTCGGGCAAACAAAGGTGAAGTCGAGAGGATAAAAGAAGAAAATTACATGTTTTTTCCCGATGAACTGCTCAAGGGAGAATTTCTCCACAAATTCTCCGCCGTTGATTACTGCATCGGCTTCAAATAAAGGTGCTTTTTTTCCTACTAAAACTGCCATAATGTTAAATTTTTATTACCAATGATTTATTTTATTCTGAGAACGGGTTTGCTTATTTCAGATATCCTATTTCGGAAATATCGAATTTAATAGGCTGATTTTGCCTGAAATCGTACAGAGTTAATTTCCTGAGATCATAGTAATTCAGCCAGTATTGCTGTAATGCACGGAAATAGTCTTTTTTTGCATTATCGTTATCTATCTGTGCATTGTTCAGCTCCAGCACATCATTGACTTTGCCTATCATATATCTTTTCTGCGTAACCTCAAAGCGTTTCTGGGCTACTGTGTCGGCTTTGGCTGCAATGAGAAGCTGGTTTTTCTGCATGTTAAATTTCATAACAGTCAGGAAGATGTTTTGTTCAAAATCTATCTGTTCCTGTTCGATGGAAGTGCGGGTCAGTTCCCTGCTTGATTCTGCCATTCTGATGTTACCTTTTGCCAGCCCCCAATCAAGGATAGGGATATGAATTCCAAGGCTAACCTGTTGCTGGTCGAGGGGGTTTTTATAAGCTTCCGGGACGAGATTGGCAGTTTGTGTAAGTCCGAACACGGCGTATAGCTCAGCATCAAAACGGTTATCCAGTTTAGCTCTGTTTACTTCGCTTTCGGCTTGCAGCATGCGCCGTTGGAAGTCGAGTGCTGTGGAGGTATTGTTTTTGCCTTCATCTATTGCTTTAGCCGATTCAACGGGAAAATGATACGTTTCTTTTGGGGGGATCAGTTCCACCGGTATTTCATCCTGGATGCGCAGGAATGATTTCAGACGGAAAAGATTGTCTTCGAGGTTAAGCTGGGCTGTTTCCAGAGACGCTTCTGCTCTCAACAGGTTCAATTCAAGCTGAAGCAATTCGTTTTCAGCAATTTTACCCAATACGTAACGGCCTGTTGCAATTTTGAATAAAGTATCGTAATTGTGATAATTTTTAACAGAGATATTTTTCTCAATCTGTGCCAGGAGAAGGTTGAAAAAATGATTTGTGGCTGTGATCGCGACATCTTCCATGTCTTCCAGGTATTGCCGTCCTGCAAGATCATATTTCAGAGGCTCGATTTTCTTATCCCATTTATAAGGGTTATACTTCAGGATGGGCTGGCTGTATCCAATATTGACCGGGGTTGACAGATAGGATGTTTGCGTTGTGGAGTCTGTGAAATTATCCAGTCTCTGCAAACCAGAACTAAGAAAAAGCTGGCCGCCGGTGAAACCTACATTCTGGTTCACGGATAGATTAAGGGATGAATTGGAATATTGTCTGTCACGATAAATATCGGTACCATCGTTTTGAGTGATTTTATCGATTGACCGGTTAAAGTTTGGGATAGTACCATCAAGCCGAAGGGAAGGCAGATAATTTGCCTTGTAAGTTCTGTACTCCCAGTAGCTTCTTCTGAAGCGGTGTTTGGCAATAAGGGCTTCGGGAGATTGTTGCTGCGCGATATAAATTACATCATCCAGAGAGAGCCTGTTGATGTTTTCCTGGGAATACGATAAAAATCCCGGTAAAAGGATAACTAATAGTAATACAAGTTTTTTCATGATGCAATAATCTATTCATATCTCAATGAAACAACAGGATCTTGTTCTGCAGCCCTTTTCGCGGGCATATATCCGAAGAGGATACCAATGGCAGCTGAAACCCCGAAGGAGATGACGATTGACAAAAACGAGATTATGGTGAGTATGCCGGTTGTTTCCATGATGATCCTGGAAAAGGCCACACCGGTAACAATACCGATAAACCCACCGGATATACTGATAAGGATGGCTTCCATGAGGAACTGCACAATAATGTCCTTCCTTCTTGCTCCTGTAGCTTGTCTGACACCGATTTCTTTGGTACGTTCCAGAACCGAGGCAAGCATGATATTCATGATGCCAATTCCACCCACGATCAGCGAAATACCGGCAATAACGGCAAGTACGATGTTGAAGATGTCTTTAGTACGTTGTTCCTGTTTTAGTAACAGTTCCGGGACTTTAACTTCAAAGTCTTTAACCTCGGAGTGTCTGCGGAACAACATTTTTTGTATTACCTCAGTTGTCGGTATCAGTTCTTTACTTTCATTTACCTGAACTACAATTTTATCGAGTTGGTTTTTTTCGACATCTCCTGAAGAGCCTGAACTGGAGAAGGAGACAAAACCTCCTCTTATGGTAACGCTTGATCCCCCGCCGTATATTGACTGGGCATTGATCAGGGCGCGGTCTTTAAACCGTATCAAAGCAGTTTGCAGCGGGACGTAAAGGTCGTTTCCATAATTGCTGACGCCAAGGTCTTTGCCGTCTCCAATATTAACCTTTCGGTCTTCCAGAACGCCAATAACCTTAAACCAGACATGACCGCATTTCAGGTATTTTCCCAGCGGGTTTTCATTCGGAAAGAAATTGGCTTTAATAGTAGGTCCGATAATACAAACGGGCGAAGAATTCCTCATGTGTTCATCGTTGAAGAAAATCCCGTTTTCCAGATTCATGTTATACACATCAAAAAATGCCGGGGTAACCCCATTCAGGCGTGCGGATTTTCTGCGACCGTCTTTGATTATAACTGATTCGTAGGTAACTTCAGGACTGACGGAAACCACGGTTGGGATGATTTCTTTCAATGATTCGGCATCTTTCAGAGTCAACCCCGGGGAGAACTTTTTGCTCATTGATTTCCCTTCTTCATCGGTGTCGGAGCTTTCACTGCCCAGGTCTTCCTCTTCGGATGGGGTAATAACTATATTGTTGACTCCCACCAGTTTCATCTGATCAAGAATTTCTTTTTTGGCTCCATTTCCGATAGCCATCATGGAGATAACCGCAGCCACACCGAAAATGATCCCGAGGGTTGTCAGGAATGACCTGAACTTATTGGCCATAACCGCCTCCAGAGCAATATTGAATATAAGGTAATATCTCTGCATGATAGTATTGTTTGGCTTAATTACCCTGACGTTTCTTGCCCTGCCGCATTTTTTCCATAGCCGCCGGATCAAATTTCCTGTTTTCTTTTTCCCTGGCTTTTTCTTCGTTTTTTAACTGCTCTGCCTCCAATCGTTCTTTTTCTTTTTGTTTTTCTTCCTCGTATTTTTTCAGGATGTCTTCATCCAGGAATTTCAAGCGGTAGTCTTCGGCACCTTCAGGCGCAAGCAAATAAACCTCATCTCCGGCTTTGAGACCATCACGTATAATAATTTCATTTTCATTTGATTTACCTGTAATCACTTGCTGTTTCACACCCGGTTTATAAACATACGTGATGCTGTCGTTACCGTGGATACATTCGATGGGGAGGTAAAAAACACTGTCGACGATGTCGGTGATGATGATATTTTTTGTGGTCATAGCAGGTCTAAGGATGGAGTCGAATTCGTTAATTTCTATGATCACCTCAAAGACTTTTGCGTTGGAATTACGAAGCTGTTCTCCGATATTGGCCACTTCGCTGACAACGCCCGAATATCTTTTATCCGGAAAGGCATCAACACCCACTTCGACATTTTGACCTGATTTAACCTTGCTTATATCGATTTCATTCACATAAGTTTTGGATATCATTCTTGTAAGGTCAGGCAGTTCGGCCACAACCGGATCCCACATGTTAATGGTGGATCCGATACCCTGTTTTTGTCCATCCCATCGTCTTCTATAGATAACCATACCTGACTGTGGTGCCACGATGGTAAATTCTTCTTCGAGGGCCTTCATCTGGTCGTATTCCTGTTGGTTTTTTCTGAGTTCGGCAGCGATTTCGCTCATATTGGCAATGGCTTTATCGCGTTTCACCTTGTAGTTACTGGTAGCCTGCTCGTAAGCACGTTGGGCTTTGTCGAGATCGATCTGCACCTGTCGTTGTGTAGCGGGTGGCTCATATATCGATTGATCTACGGCGATTTGCCTTTCTTCGAGGTTATACTTCAGGTTTATCAGTTCGTCACGTGTCTCCCTTAGTTCAAGGGTAGTATCAAGCTGGGTTTTGGTAAACTGTGTAAGAGCTTGTTCCAGCTCAATTTCTTTATCTTTAAGTTTGTTGGCGAACTCGGTTTTATCAAGGCGGGCGACATACTGACCGGAATCCACGACGGTTCCATCGGGGATAATGTCTTCGATCTTAAGTTCCCATATTCTGAATTCTCTTAGATTACTGGGACCTATAATTTTTTCCGAGTTTTTTGCTTCCAGTTCTCCCGTAGTTGTCACATTGATCCTGAATTCACCTTGTTTAACTTCAACCATAATGGTTTCCGACGGTTTACTTCCGGAGGAAAAAATAATGGCAATGATGATAATCACCAGGACAGCGGTTGAGATGATGGAAATAATCCTTTTTCTTTTCATAGTTGCGTAATATTTTTTGCCGGAGCTTGTCGGCTCCGGGGGTGTTTTAAGCTAATTTCAGAGCATAGGCTCCGGAATATTCAGGAAAGCTTCAAATATAGTCTATGTTTTCAACAATTCTTTGATGATTTTTTCCACACCGATACCTTCGGCTTCCGCTTTGTAATTTCTAACTATCCTGTGTCGGAGTATGGGCAAAGCAACAGCCTGTACATCTTCTATATCGGGAGAGTATTTTCCATTGATCACCGCGTGACATTTGGCACCTATGATCATGAACTGGGAGGCACGGGGGCCAGCGCCCCAGGTCAGGTATTCACCTGCCCAGGGATGGGAACCGGGTTGACCGGGGCGTGTTTTAACAGCCAGTTTTACTGCATATTCATATACATTTTCAGGTACCGGTACTTTTTGCAAAAGCTTCTGGAAAAACAGGATCTCTTCTCCCTGCAGTACCACGGACGGCTCGGCCATATCGGTGCCGGTTGTGCTTTTTACGATATTGATCTCTTCCTGTTCAGAAGGATAATCGAGCCAGATATTGAACATGAAACGATCGAGCTGTGCTTCCGGCAGAGGGTAGGTGCCTTCCTGTTCAATAGGATTCTGGGTAGCCAGAACAAAGAAGGGTTCACTCAGTTTGTAATTTTGCCCGGCAACTGTGATGGCTTTTTCCTGCATAGCTTCCAGCAAAGCCGACTGCGTTTTTGGGGGTGTACGGTTTATTTCATCTGCTAATATGATATTGGCAAAAACGGGGCCTTTGATAAATTTAAATCTTCTGTTTTCATCCAGGATTTCCGTTCCAATAATGTCACTCGGCATCAGGTCGGGTGTGAATTGAATCCTGGAATAGGTTAAACCAAGAGCTTTGCTTATCGTGTTCACCATCAGTGTTTTTGCAAGACCGGGAACACCAACCAGCAAACCATGACCTTTGCTGAAGATAGAAATAATGATGTTCTTCAGAACTTCATCCTGCCCGACAATAACCTTAGCTACTTCATCTTTCAGCAATCTGTATTTTTCAACCATTGCATCAATAGCTTCAACGTCAGATGTATAATTAGTCATAGAAGAAATTGTTTTTAAAGATATGATGGAACCCACGTGTTAATGGTTTCATAATTGTTGTATCTGTGATAATAAATTATGTGGGTATCATAAGATTATTTTTCCTTAACAAACCAGTTGTTTTGAAACTCGCAATCCTGGAAGGTTTCGCTAATTTTCACATAAGTTTTTTTCACCTTTTTCGAAATCCATTCTCTGACTGCTTTTTCCTGCTTTTCCATCAGCGCCCATTCCTGGATCTTTTGGTAATCTTCTTCCAGGTTTGCGCGATGGGGCAGAGTTCTTTTCATCAGATACAGGATGCGATATGCTTCTTTTTTATCTTCCGTTTCCATAGGAACGGGATCGGATATTTCCCCTACTTTCATTTTATCGATAGTGAATGAAACGCTGGGATCCAACTGTGTAACTTCAAAGCGGGTATTACCGGTCATTGGGTTAATCAGCAGCCCTCCGTTATTTTTTCCCGGATCATCCGAATATTTTGCAACAGCCTCCTCAAAAGTAAGGCTATCGCTTCGGATCAGCAAAGCAACCGTATCAAGGGTTTCTTTGGCCTTTTGGAGGTCGATGGGAGATACTTTAGGCCGGATAAGAATATGCCTGACATTCACGTATTCTCCTCGTCGTTCTATCATTTGAATAATATGAAAGCCGGCTTCCGTTTCCACGATTTCGGACACTTCCCCGTCTTTTAGTTTAAAAGCAACTGCTTCAAATTCAGGATATAATTCACCTCTCCCATAAAAGCCCAGTTCTCCTCCTTTACGCGCCGACCCCGGATCTTCAGAATAAAGTACGGCTAAAGCAGAGAAATTTTCACCTCTTTGTATTCTGTCACGGAACCCTCTGAGTTTGTCTTTAACTTCCAGTTTTTGCTCAAGGCTGATAGGAGGATTGATCACAATCTGTCCGATCATCACTTCAGAATTGATCAATGGAAGGCTATCGGTAGGGATGGATTTAAAATAGGCTTTCACCTCTGCGGGCGTGACATTAACTTTACCGGTAATGCCCTGTTGTACTGTTTCAATCATCAGCTGGTCGCGGATGTCTTCTCGGAATTCGTTTTTAAACTCCGAAATGCTCTTGCCGTAATAATCCTCAAAGGCCTCCCTGGATCCAAACTGGGCTATGAAATAACGCAAACGTTGTTCCATGGTCTGGTCGATCTGACTATCGGTGATTTCTATAGAGTCGAGTTCTGCCTGGTTAAGCATCAGGCTTTGGAAAAGCAGGTTCTCCAGGATTTGGCATTTTACATTTTGCTCTCCGCCTTTTATATTCCCCTGAAGTCGATATTGTATGTATTGGTTTTCAACATCCGATTGGAGGATGATGTTTTTTCCGATCACAGCCACTACCTGGTCGACGATATTATCCTGATTATAAGCCAATAACGGCCATAACCCGATTAAGAGTGTAACTAGAAGAATACGGTTTTTCATTACAAGTCCTGATAACATAGGTTATAACCAATCTGTTTGGATAATATTGTCTGCTCCGGTTAATGTATACCGGATTTTAATATATTTCAGCCTCTTCGTTCTGATAAGCCTTCCTGACAATTTCATTATGCATGTTCTTGATGAAGTCGGCTCTTCTTTTGTTAATTATTATTTCACGGATATTATCGGAGACATATGATAATGGGGCAACTTGTCCTTCATTTTTCATTTCCCCGATGCTTATCAGCGTGATAACCTGACCGTTAGTGTCCCTGAAGTTGGAATTTGATATTTCCTGATCATCCCTGGTTAAAAATATTCCAGGAAAAATACTTTTGAGACTATTGAGCGATAACCAGTTCTTATCACTGAAATCATACATACCAGCCACGTTTACCATCAGCGTGATGATAGAATCTTTAAGTTCGGGATTACCGCTGGTAAAAAGATCCTCAATAACCTCTGCAGCCTCGCTTCCTTCTGGCATTTGTAAAAAGTTGATTGTATAAATATCTTCCTTAAGGATGAAATTTTCCTTGAAATCGTTGTAGTAAGAAAAGATTTCATAATCTTTCACAACGGTATCAAGTTTTTGGTACAACAGTTCTTTTTCGTACTGGTAAATCAGCAGCGAATTGCGGTATTCCTGCAATTGGCGGTTGAAATCCATCTGCTCCCGGGAAAGATTCTTTTCAGCCTGGTTGATGAGGACTTGTTTGGTAATCCAGCTATTGATGTAATTCTTAACAAGCACGATACTGTCACGGGGGGAAATATTGTCGGGGATGAGGTCTCTTATCTCCGATTCATAGAGATATTCATCGTTGACCCGTGCCAGTATGCTGGATTCCCCGTCATCGGACGAATTCCTGCACCCGGTTAAAAAAACTACAGCTAAGATTATTGTGACAAACTTCAATTTTATGTTTTATTTGATTGCAGATAAGACTTCCTGATTCACAACCACTTCGTATTTTCCTTTCAGTTCTTTGATCCATTCGTCTTCAAGAGAGTTCTGGTAGTCGGATGTGATAATTCCCCTGGCTTCTTTCAAAGTCTTGGGTTCGGGTTTCAGTTTGCGGTTGGTTTTAACAACGGCAAGTGCATTGTCGGAAATACCGGGTTTGCTTTTTAAACCGGGATAATCGCTTACTTTATATATTTTGGATATCCCTTTCGACCAGGATGTGTTATCAATTAAAGGATTATCTCCTTTTTCAAATTTCCCTGATTCAATGAAAACAACTTCTTTCCCATCGGTATTGAAAGCGTTCAGTATTTCTTCATCCGTGCTGCCTGATTTGATTTTGTCCCGGAGCAGATCGGGGTCTGTGCCCTCATTGATGATATATATTGTTGCATCTATACGTTCATTCCACATATAATTATTCTTGTTGGCCTTGTAAAATGCATTGAGTCCAACGGTATCTTTAACAGCTTTTGACCATACCTTTTCATCGGTAAGGTTAAACAGGAGGATACCATCGCGGTATTCCTGCATGAGCATTCTGAATTCAGGATATTTGGCTTCCAATCGTTTATCTTCATACTCCAGGCAGTTTTCATCGATAAAATTTTGGGTCAATTCTTTCAAAAAAGGATCTTGCTGTTTGATTCCCCTTTTGATCTGGTTTTTCTCGATGTAATCAGCAAAATCCAGCTGAGTGATTGTTTCATCTCCCAGGATAAAAACAGGACCACTGAGGTTTGATGCCTGGGAGGCTTTCCATTGGTTTTTCAGGAAGCTGGAATCGATGGCCAGGAGGACTTCCCGGAAATTTCCCGGGTATTCCTGGTATCCGTATTCTTTTTTAATCCGGGCGATCACGGCCTCTCTGCTTTTTTTCGCACGGGAATCTTTGATCAGGCGGCGTTTCAGGTTTTCCTTTTCCTCCTCGTAGGTTCCGGGCACTTTCCTGTCTTTAAGTTGAATGATATGCCATCCAAAGATGGTAAGTATGGGTTGGGAGATATCCCCGGAATCCCGGAGAGTTTTAACAGTCTGGATGAATTCGGGGACCATACGGTTTGAGCCGAACCAGGGAAGAACACCACCCCGGTCTATTGTCCCTTTGTCGGCAGAATATTTTTTTACCGTTTCGTCCCAGTTGGCACCGTTCATCAGCTCCTGATAGATGTCTTTTGCCTTTTTCTCATTATTCAAAGAGTCTTCCTTGGTTGGGAAGTTCGGGAATGACAGGTAAATATGAGCTACCTGGGCTCTTCCAAGAGCTTCGGAACGGTCGGTAACCTTGATCAGGTGGTATCCGTAATTTGTCCTGACGGGCATTGACATTTCACCAACGGGTGTATTGTAGGCAGTCTCTTCAAATGAATAAATCATATCAAAAACGGAGAAGTAACCAAGATCACCATGATTGCCTTTTCTTCCGGGTCTGCCTTCCTGTCCGGGCCTGTCAGCAGCAGTAGGATCGTCGCTTTCCGTAGCTGCAATCACTGAAAAATCTTCGCCATTCATAATCCTTTCGCGGATTTTCATGATTTTTTCATAGGCTGCCATCGTATCAGCGGGTGGTGCATTTTCATCGCATTTGACCAGGATATGGCTTGCTCTGATATCTATTTTCATTCTATCGTAAGCCGTCCGGAGGAGACTTTCATTTACTTTTTCATCGATAAAATAGGGTTCGGCAAGCTGTTTTCTGTAACCATCCAGTTCTTTCACGAAAGTGGCAGCCGTATCCATGCCAAGGTCTTTGGCTTCTTTTACTTTCAGCTTAAAATTGATATAAAGGTCGAGGTATTCCTGGATGGATTTTTTATCGACCATATCGTTATTCACGTTATTTTTATTGTAAACATTCATGAATTCGGCCACGGAGACCTCATCGCCGCCAATGGTCATCAACACTCTTTCATCGCCCTTGTTTTGGGCAAAAAGGTTAGAGATGAAAAACAGAGTAAAAAACAATACAATTACATTCAACATGTTTACTTTTTTCATGGGATCAGGATTACTTATAAAGATTAATTAAACAAGGTTTTATCTGCTATAATTGGGTGCTTCTTTGGTGATGGTTATATTATGCGGATGACTTTCCGTCACACCGGCCGAAGTGATCTTGATAAATTTGGCCTGATGCAGTTTGTCAATATTGGGTGCACCGGCGTATCCCATTCCGGCCCGAAGGCCTCCTACCATCTGGTGGATGACTTCCGACAGCATTCCTTTATAGGGAACGCGTCCGACAATGCCTTCAGGGACGAGCTTTTTAATATCATCTTCCGCATCCTGGTAATAACGGTCTTTGGAGCCTTTTTCCATGGCTTCCATGGAGCCCATTCCTCTGTATATCTTGTATTTCCGGCTTTCGTAGATAATTGTTTCTCCGGGTGATTCATCAACACCGGCAAACAGTGAGCCGGCCATAATGGTATATGCTCCGGCAGCCAATGCTTTGGTAATATCTCCGGTATACCGGATACCACCATCAGCGATAACAGGAACGTTGGTCCCGACTAAGGCTTTGGCTACTGCATAAACGGCAGAGAGCTGGGGAACACCGATACCTGCAATAATTCGTGTTGTACAGATAGATCCCGGGCCTATGCCTACTTTTACAGCATCTGCACCGGCATTGACAAGGTCATGGGCCGCTTCGGGGGTGGCGATATTTCCTACCACCAGCTCTGCTGCAGGAAAGAGGCTTTTAATCTTCCGGGTGAACTCGAGAATGATTTTGGTATGTCCATGGGCTGTGTCGATCACCAGAGCATCCACACCGGCGTCGATCAGAGCGGCTGCACGGTCAAAGGTATCCGCGCTGATCCCGATGGCAGCGGCAACCCGCAAGCGCCCCCGGTCATCCTTGGATGCATTCGGCCTGGCTTTGATCTTAATAATGTCTTTGTAAGTGATCAGTCCTACCAGCTTGTTGTCTTTGTCTACCACCGGAAGCTTCTCAATCCTGTGACGCTGTAGGATCTCGGCTGCCTTCTCAAAGTCAATGAATTCGGTAACCGTGATCAGGTTTTCCTTTGTCATGACTTCACTAACAGGGCGTTCGATGTTTTGTTCAAAACGAAGATCGCGGTTGGTTACTATGCCTACAAAGTTTTTCTCACCATCAACTACAGGTATGCCCCCTATACCGTATTCTTTCATGATGTGCAGTGCATCCCTTACCAGTGCATGCTTTTCAAGAGTAATAGGATCCAGGATCATGCCGTTCTCTGCCCTTTTGACCTTTCTGACTTCATTGGCTTGCTCCTCAATAGACATATTCTTATGAATGACACCGATCCCGCCTTCCTGGGCAATAGCAATGGCCATTTTGTATTCGGTGACGGTATCCATCGCGGCGGAAACAATCGGGATATTCAATTTGATATTACGTGTGAAGCGTGTACTGATATCCACATCACGTGGAAGTATCTCAGAATAGGCGGGAACAATAAGCACATCATCGTATGTGAGTCCTTCTCCGAGGAATTTTTCGCTGTCAAAATACATAGGCGTACTTTTTGACCTGCAAAGGTATGAAAATAATGGAATGTAGATTATTAAAAAAAGTTAATTGAAAAGGTTGCAAAACTGGTGCTTGCATCATTTTTCCATCGCTTTTTTCCGCATTTCTTCCGGCATTTTTTCAATTGCGTAACGCAAGGCCGTCCGGGGCATTATGGCTTTTTTACTTATCACGTAATCGAATACCTCCTGACGATGGGCTTTACTTGATTCTTTGAGCATCCATCCGTATCCTTTCTGAACCATATCATCTATATCGGTAAGGAGGATATTGGCAATATCCAGGATCTCGGGAAGGAAATATCCTTTGCGGGCGGGAACGATCAATGACACGGCAGCTGCACGTTTTTTCCAGCGGTTTTCTGATTCTGCAAAACGTTTCAGTTCCTTCAGGAATCCGGGATGCATCATGATCAGAGTTCCCATGTTATGATTGCAAAGTGTATCACAGGTCGCCCAATTGGAAATGTACTTGTCTACCCATCTTTCGAAAACAGCGAAATCAGCCGTTTCATATTGTTTATTCAGGAAATATGACCAGTCGCAGGCAATGAAATTCTCCTCAATCATTCCCGATTGCCAGAAGATTTCACAAAGATCAAATATCTCCTTCTTTGACAGGTGTCTGACTGCTTTGAAATTCTCTTTGCTGATCCTTTTCACTTCAGCAGATCTGACTCCGTATAGTTGAATCGTTTCTTTGAAAAAGCGCCGGCCGCTTTCACGGTTTTTGGCATCGGAGCGGAATCTTAACTCATTTCTTACGACTTCAATAATGTTGTTCATAATATCCTGGATCGGTTATTTTAAAAACACAAACAATGCTTCACCTTAACAGCACAAAACTCCCTTTTTCTTCAAAGAACCTACCCTGAGCGTCGAGGTAGGTGACGTGATATACATACACACCGGTGGGAGCAGTATTTCCCTTGTAGTCGCCATTCCAGCCCCGCGAAAACGATTCGGATTCAAAAACCAGTTCTCCCCAGCGGTTGTATATTCGGAGCTGGTAATTTGTCTGGTTGATAAATATTCCCACGGGCTTAAAGACTCCGTTAATACCAGCAGGATGGAAGGCATTGGGGAAGAAAAGTCGTGGAGGTGCATTCACAACGGCTTCATTCGACCAAACGGTTTCTTTAAGGCCCCAGGGATTGGTGTTTCCTTCCTTTGCGGCCACCTGGTATGAAAAGTTGCCATTTACACTGCTGATATTGTCTTCATAAGTATGTGTTCCTGCCGGCAGGATGGCAATGGGAATGTTTGCCGGTTGGTCTTCTGTTTGCCGGTAAACCTCATAATGTTCGATACCGCCCGCAAGTCCTTCCACATGTGACCAGTCGAGGTTGACCTGTTGTGTTCCTTCCAGTGTGACTTTTAAAAAAATTGTCCGGAAAATGTTTGAAGTCAGGATTTGTTTACCGCAACTGTCAACCACCCTGATTTCATAGATATAACTTCTTTGTGAAGCAATAGCGCTAAGGTCGTCATAGTAACTGAGATCGCTGGTTACCGGTTCAATCGCTCCGATTTCCAAAAACTGGCCGGCATCTTCATCGTATCTCAGGATCAGAAGGCTGTTCACAGTTGCGGTCGTATCTGTCAGACAAGTGAGTCTGATGTGGTTCCCATTTGTGACGCTGGCGTTGGCCAAATAGTTATACGATGGTTGGTTGTACTGTTGTGTATATATCTCCAGGAAGCAACTGGAAGAAGTACTTTGGCTACCACTGCTATAAGCTCTAACCATGATGCGGTATGAAGCATCTGGTATAAGATTCTGAACCTGAAAGGAGTTGGTGCCGGCAGCTGTTGTACCTGCCAGGTAAAAGGGGCCTCCGTCGCGACTAACCAGTATTTGGTAGCCTGCAAGTATTCCCTGCATGTTTTGGTAGGTATTCCAGGAAATATTTACCGATAAATCGCAGGGATTATAATTGTATGAATCGATGATCAGGGTATTCTGGGGTTCCAGAAAAGTACCGAGGCTTTTGTTTCCGCAGCTATCGAAAGCGGCCAGCGCAAATGATTCCGGCAGGCTACAGGGAAATGACCCCGGGTCTTCGTAAAAGGTGGAAGACCTTCCCCAAACTGTATCGATAATGATCCAGTTGTTATTGATGTATCGGTATACAAGGTACCCTTCTGTATCCATGGCAGGGTTGACCTGCCAGCCCAGGGTAGCTTTTCCTGAAGATGTATTGACACTTACCGAATCAATTACCGGCATGGGAGGTTTCCGGTTATCGCGGTAATGCCCTCCGGCAAATCCGGAAACCGAAGTGCATCCGGATGCATCGGGGGCTTCCACACGAAAGGTGAGGCTATCGTCGCAAACAGTTATTTCATAGGTATAGCTGTTCGTATTGCTTAAACCTGTAATCTGCCAGTTTCCCTGGGGGTATTCGACCAGAACATAATAATTACCGTTCCAGGAGGGCAATTCAGGATCATGCTGTGTGTTCCAGGAAAGCTGGATAAGTCCGTTCCCCTGATCTTCAGCATTTAAAAGCATTGTTGACAGGGTATCGGATAGGATGGGGTTACCTGAGATGACATCTGTGATCAGAAAGTATCTTTGTTTTTCCTGGGAAGCTCCGGGCAGGATGTGGGTAAAACTATTAATACCATAGTTGGTAATTGAAGTCACGAAGGTGAATATGCCCGGCGAGCCGGTGCCTTCATGCCAGATGTTGTATGCAGTGAAATTACCAGCATTAACGGGGCTGATCCAGCTAAGGGTAACCTGATCGGAGGCGGTTTGCAGACAGCGCAAATATGGGACGGATTGCGGAAATATCCTCAATGCCAGGAAAAGCAGGGTAAGACTGAAAAGGATATTTCGGATTCCGCCCATAAGAATGTTTTTGTATTAACTCTTTATCTTCTGATTCATTGTGTATACTGTAACTGTATATGAAAGTATAACCAGAATATTAAGAAGTCAGTTGATACAATGCAAATTTAACTTTCTGTTTAGCAGTTCTCAAAATTTTCAAGTAATTTTGTGCTGCCTTATATCTGAGAAAACTTGATACAAAGTTCAAATTATAAATATCAATATTATGGAAAGAGATACCAGAGTTTTTGAGATTATCCACAAGGAAAGGGAAAGACAGCTTGACGGGATTGAGTTGATTGCTTCTGAGAATTTTGTCAGTGATCAGGTGTTGGAAGCCATGGGATCTGTGATGACCAACAAGTATGCCGAGGGATATCCGGGTAAGAGGTATTATGGTGGATGCCAATTCGTTGATGAGACCGAGCAGCTTGCTATCGACAGGGCCTGTGAGCTTTTTGGAGCGGAGTATGCCAATGTACAGCCACATTCCGGAGCCCAGGCCAATATGGCGATTTTCCTGGCCTGCCTTCAGCCGGGTGATAAATTCATGGGGTTAGATCTGGCACATGGGGGGCATCTTTCACACGGATCGCCGGTAAATAGCTCCGGTATTCTTTATCAGCCTGTTGCTTATGGCGTGGAGCAGGAAACCGGTGTGATCAATTATGATAAGATGGAGGAGCTTGCCCTAAAGGAAAGACCGAAACTTATACTGGCCGGAGCCTCTGCATATTCGCGCGACTGGGATTTTAAGCGCATGAGAGCGATTGCCGACCAGGTCGGAGCCATTTTGATGGCTGACATTGCTCACCCGGCCGGACTCATTGCCAAAGGAGTATTGAATGATCCGGTTCCTCATTGTCATATCATCACTACCACCACACACAAGACCTTACGCGGCCCGAGAGGTGGACTTATTATCATGGGAAAGGATTTTGAAAATCCCTGGGGGCAGACTACTCCTAAGGGAGAGATAAAGATGATGTCGCAGGTTATCAATTCAGCCGTATTCCCCGGTATACAGGGAGGGCCACTGGAGCATGTGATTGCATCCAAGGCCGTAGCTTTCGGAGAGGCTCTGACCGATGGGTTCTTCGAGTACATCCTGCAGGTGAAGAGAAATGCCTCAGCCATGGCCAAAGCATTTGTAGAGAAGGGCTATCATGTGATATCGGGTGGTACCGACAACCATCTTATGCTGATAGATCTCAGGAATAAGTTCCCGGAAATATCCGGTCGTAAAGTAGAAAACACCCTGGTACTGGCCGACATCACCGTTAATAAGAATATGGTGCCTTTCGACAGCAGGAATCCTTTCCAGACCTCAGGATTAAGAGTAGGTACACCGGCTGTTACCACCCGTGGACTGAAAGAAGAGCATATGGCACCGATCGTTGAGTTGATCGATGAAGTGATCACCAATATTGAAGATGAAAAAGTTTTACAAGCAGTAAAACTGAAAGTGAATAAGATGATGAAGGATTTTCCCATGTTTGCATGGTAAAATAAGGTATTCCAGATATCCTGAGTCTTTTGGCTGGAAAAATTTAATAATAATTTAACAGAGAAAGATTTACGCCTGCTGTTAAAAAAATTAGATTTATGCCGGTTTCTATATAACGGGTTGAATCACAAAGAACGGAAATCTGAGTAGGGGATTTGTCGTTATAGTGAGTTTTAGTCCAAAATGCTTTATATGAAGACTCTTTACCTGGTTCGTCACGCAAAATCATCGTGGAATTACCCTGAACTTATGGATGAGGAAAGACCCATCCTGGAAAAAGGGAAAAGAAGGACCAAAAAGGTTATTGATTATTTACTGAAAAATCGGGTAACGGTTGATTACATCAAATCCAGCCATGCCGTGAGGGCTATGGAAACAGCAAAAATTATAGCCCATGCTTTGCGATATCCCGTTGACAATATCAAAGTTGAAAAGCAGATTTACCATGCCAGTGCAGATCAGTTGTTTGATCAGTTTTTTGATTTACCCGATTCGGTGGAATCATTGATGCTGGTGGGTCATAATCCCACATTCACAAATTTTGCCAATTTCTTTCTTGATAAGAAGATCGACTGGCTGCCTACCTCCGGGATTGTGAGTATATCGTTCAAAACCGATAGCTGGACCGACATCATCCGGGCCAGGAACAAAACCAATTTCGTTATCTATCCAAAAAAGCTTTAGTAAGGATCGTCTGTTAGATTTCATTTTTGAATGATAAATCTGATTATTCGTGTTCGAAAACTTTCTTTTACCTTTGTTCAATAAATTACAGGTATGGAAGCTCCTTTGATGGTTAACAGGGAAAGAAGCTGGCTGGATTTCAACGAGCGTGTGCTTCAGGAAGCGATGGATGAGTCAACCCCGCTTATTGAGAGGATGAAGTTTTTAGGTATTTATTCGAACAATCGTGATGAGTTTTTCAGGGTTCGGGTGGCTACTTTAAGAAGGCTTTTGAATATAGAGGAGATAAAAGGGATTGATATCAGCCAGACAGCCAATACCCTAGAAAGAATTAACGAAATCGTGGAGAAACAGGAGGGGAAGTTTACTGCTGCCTATGAAAATTTAGTGCGATTGTTTCATGAAAATGACATTATTTTACTGAATGAAAAGCAGTTAAACCCTTTACAGGGAGAGATAGTCCGAAATTATTTCAGGGAAAAGGTACGTCCTTATCTATTTCCGCTGATGCTGGACAGTATCAGGGATGCTTCCAATTTAAAGGATGATACGATTCATTTAGCGGTATCTCTTCGTAAATCGACCGATAAGGCTAAATGTGAATTTGCCCTGGTTAGTCTGCCTATTAATGTAGTTTCCCGTTTTCTGCAATTACCGGATGATGACGGGAAAAAATTTCTTATTCTATTGGATGATGTGATCCGCTATTGCCTTAATGATGTGTTTTCCGTCTTTGGATTTGATCTGTTTGAAGCATATACCATAAAGTTTACCCGCGATGCAGAGCTGGATATAGACAACGACGTATCGAAAAGTTTCCTGGAGATAATCGGTGAAAGCGTTAAGCAGCGGAAGAAAGGACAGCCGGTTCGTTTTGTATATGACAAGAGGATGCCGGAAGCTTTCCTGAGAAAAGTGATGAAGAAATTCAACATCACCAAGAAGGATCATTTACGGGCAGGTGGCCGCTATCATAACTTCAAGGATTTCATGGCTTTCCCTATCATTGGCAGGAAAGATCTCCGTTATCCGCCGTCTCCGCCATTGCCACATCCCGGATTGCCTCCCAACCGGAGTATCATAGAAACCATCCGGGAAAAGGATATTATGCTTCACTATCCCTATCAGTCGTTCCAGTATATTATTGATCTTTTACGCGAAGCATCCATTGATCCGCTGGTAAGAGCAATAAAAATGACATTTTACCGGGCAGCCAGGGATTCAAGTGTAATGAATGCACTTATTAATGCATCCAGGAACGGCAAGGAAGTAACGGTCTTTATGGAGTTACAGGCCCGCTTTGATGAGGAAGCCAATATTTACTGGACACAAAAGTTACAGGAAGAAGGAGTGAAAGTGATTCAGACCATCCCGGGTTTTAAGGTTCACAGCAAGCTGATCCTGATTCGCAGAAAGGAAGATGGTGTCAATGTTTACTATGCCAACATCAGTACCGGAAATTTCAACGAATCAACTGCAAAAGTTTACGCCGACGATAGCCTTCTTACCGGTAACCAGCAGATCACCTTGGAAGTGAACAAAGTCTTTCATCTTTTTGAGTCGAAGTTTATTATGCCCACTTTCAGTACCCTTATTGTAGCACCCTTCTATATCCGCAGTTTCTTTATGAAAATGCTGGATAATGAAATAGAAAATGCCAAAGCTGGACTGGAATCCTGGGCCATCCTGAAGATGAACAGTCTTTCAGACACGAAAATCACCCGGAAGCTTTATGAAGCCAGTGAGGCAGGGGTAAAAATAAAAATGATTGTGAGGGGGATTTGCATTCTGGTGCCAGGGGTTCCGGGATTAAGCGAAAATATTGAAGCCATCAGTATTGTAGATAAGTTCCTCGAGCACTCCAGAGTTTATGTATTTTGTAATAATGGCGATAACCGGTATTATATTGCTTCGGCCGACTGGATGCCCCGAAATTTCGATCATAGAGTGGAAATTGCCTGTCCTATTACTGATCCGGGTATAAAGCAGGAATTAATGGATATGCTCCAGATCCAGCTTCGCGATAATACCAAGGCACGGTATCTTGGACAAGATAACCTGAACCAATATAAAAAGGGTAATGGAAAGAAACAACACAGATCACAGTTTGAGATATATGATTACTTCAATAAAAAGCTGAAGAAGGTTTGATGATATTTATTATCTTGCTGCGCATTTTTGGTTTCCTGGAATCCGTTAATCATGCAAACTGATTTTAACTAATTGGAAAACAATGAAAAAAGATATAGTTCCTTCCCGTAATTACAAAGAAAGGTATGATCTGGTAAGACATCCGGAAAGAATTCGAAGTTCTGATATCATTGAAGGAGTTTTCAGTGATCTTCACTACATGGATTCACCTGATCCGACGCTTATTGCGGCGTTGGGAGTATTTGATGGCATAAAATGTATGCTGCTTGGCCAGGAAAAGAAGAGATTAGGGAAAGAAAGCAGGGCTACCGGGATGATGACGGCCACAGGCTATGGCTATGCGCTTGAAATGCTTGATGTTGCTGAAAAAGAAAAGCTTCCTGTAATTTCTTTCATAGATACTTTTGGGGGTGATTCTTCGATGAACTCGGAACTGGGAGGGCAATCCTTTTTAATTTCAGATTGCATCAGCCGGTATTGCCAGATCGCCGTACCTACTGTTTCTTTTGTAATTGGTGAAGGAGGTAGCGGAGGTGCCCTGGCACTGCAGGTGGCCGATAAAGGTTATATGCTCGAGAATGCTTTGTATTCGGTAATTGCCCCGGAGAGTTGCAGTCGTATCATTTTCCATAAAAGGCTTGCAGCGGGAGAAGATTTGGAGGGCACTCTCAAAGATTCACTGGAAGTGTTGAGACCGGGTGCTGTTCATATTAAAGAAATCGGTATGATTGATGAAATCCTGCCGGAACCGCCGGAAGGTGCACATACCGATTATAATTTTACTATCGGTACAATCAAAGAAGCTTTATCAGAAACACTAAATGAATGGCTTACCTCATCGAAAAGCAAAAAACGTTCAGTGAAAACCAAGGTCATCCCGAAGTTGCTTGAGGAAAGAAGGAATAAAGTGTTACACTACGGGATTTTCAATGATACGCTTGATAAGCTTGCCAAGAGAAAGATAAAAACGATTGATCATGCAAAGATCAATACTATAGATATTGACAGGGAGGATTTCCATACAATGTTCCTGATCAAAGCTCACCTTGAAAAAGAAGGGATAAAAGGGACGGAAGTTTATCATTGTCAAAAGGAATGGGATCCGGATATGAATGTTTTTCGTGTAGCCGGTGGGTGTGGATTTATTCCTGTTGAAGATTACATAGCGAATTTTTATGCTTGTCCCAAATGCGGTAAAGGAGAATATTTAGCTGTTGAGGAGCAAATCGAGAAAATATGCGATCGCGATACTTTCCACGAGATTGAAGGCCATTTGACCCTGGAAAAACTTATTGGAAAGGAGCGCTATTACTTTGGACAATATAAATCATCATTGGAGAAACTGAAGGGCACAACCTTTTCAACGGAAGGATTGGTCACCGGTACTGCCCAGATCAATGGCCGTCAGGTTGTGCTTGTTATCACCGACTTAAAGTTTTTTGGAGGTTCATTTGGGGCTGTTTTTGGGGAGAAATTCAAGAGGGCTGTGGATTTTGCCGTTAAATACCGTCATCCTTTTATTTCTATTTGTTCATCGGGTGGGGCCAGGATGAACGAAGGGCCTATGTCACTCGCCCAGATGGCTAAAATGAACATGGCACTTTTGGATCTGAAAAATGAAGGCCTTCTGTACATATCTGTTATACCCGGGCCGACGACGGGGGGTGCTTACGCCAGTTATGTTACACAGGGGGATATCATCATTGG
Organism: Bacteroidota bacterium; assembly: GCA_018831055.1. Taxonomy (NCBI): domain Bacteria; kingdom Pseudomonadati; phylum Bacteroidota; species Bacteroidota bacterium. Next base: position 13,518 of record JAHJRE010000122.1, on the reverse strand, counting down.
TGAAAAGGGTGCTCTGGTTGAATTTGCAGGGCCCAGGGTAGTTATGGGCGCAGGATTTGATGTTGACAGGAATATTGTTACTACCGATAAGCTATACGAAACAGGAAAAATACAACACCTGGTTCATCGCCGCGAGCTGAAAGAAACTCTTTCATTTTATATGGATGTTTTCTATGATCTGAAATATCCAACCATCAGAGCATGCAAAGGCCGAATCCGTGATTTCCGGAAAATCGGAGATCAACGTATTGCAAATTTGCGCTAAACGAGATTGTTTACCCTACCTTTGTGCAATAATTGACATTATTCCCGTTGGTTTGTCATGATATTATTTGAAGAAGCCCTTGCATTGGTACTGGAAAATGTGCCTGTCCTCCCTTCCGAGGAGATTCCTTTCATGGAATCTATAGGCCGTGTGCTTGCTGCCCCCGTAACATCAGATTTGAATATGCCGCCATTTGATAAATCCGCGATGGATGGATTTGCTTTCAGGATGAGCGACATGGATAAAGAGTTGTTAATCCGGGAAACAATTCCTGCGGGTAAGGTTCCTGAAAAGGCGATTGGAGAAGGTCAGTGTTCGAAGATCATGACCGGAGCAATGATACCTCAGGGTGCGGATGCAGTAGTCCCGGTTGAAGATACAGAACCTGCAGGAAGAGATAGTATCCGTATTTTAGCAGATAAGGTTAAGACCAATATTTCCAGGCTCGGTGAAGATGTCAGGGAAGGTGATATAGTATTAACGGCCGGAACATGGGTGCAACCGCCACATATTGCAGTGATGGCTTCGGTTGGCTGCACAAAACCCAGGGTAGCCGTGAAGCCGAAAATTGGAATTATCTCCACAGGAGATGAATTGGTGGAACCTGATGAAAAGCCCGGTCCATCACAGATACGGAACAGCAATTCATGGCAGCTTCTGGCACAGGCGAAACTATCTGGTGCAGAGCCTTATTATTATGGTATTGCACCCGATACTGAGGATGAAAGTTACAGGATACTTGATAAAGCAATCCATGAGAATCAGGTGGTTTTGCTTACCGGGGGTGTATCTATGGGTGATTTTGATTTTATTCCCAAAGTATTCAGAAAACTAGGTATCAGGATCATTTTTGAGACAGTAGCCATGCAGCCCGGTAAACCAACTGTATTCGGGCACCTTGGCGACAAAAGAATTTTTGGCCTGCCCGGTAATCCTGTTTCCTCCTACAATACATTCAACATTTTCGTCAAACCGATGATACGAAGAATGATGGGTATGAAAGAGAATGATAAGAGGTTGATATTACCTATGGGGGTTACCTATCAGAGGAAAAGATCCGACCGTATGTCGTGGATACCTGTGTCCATCAACCGGGAAGGCTTTGTTATTCCTCTCGAATATCACGGATCCGGACATATCCATTCATTAAGCAGTGCTGATGGTATGATTGCTATACCCATCGGAGAAACTATATTGAAAGAAGGCGCCAGAGTTCATGTTCGACAGCTTTAACAGGAAAATAAACTATCTCCGGATTTCGGTCACCGACCGGTGTAACCTGCGTTGTGTCTATTGCATGCCTGCAGAAGGGATACGTTTGCTATCCCACGAATCCATCCTTACGTATGATGAAATCCTGGAGGTTGTTACAGTGGCTGTTCGTTTGGGTGTTGACAAGGTCCGTATTACAGGAGGTGAACCCTTGGTGAGAAGAAATATAGTTTATCTGATAGAAAAGATTGCTGCGCTGAAAGGACTGAAAGATTTCGGGATGACGACCAATGGGATACTTCTGCGTGAATTTGCTTTGTCATTAAAAAGGGCTGGACTGCACAGGGTGAATGTCAGTCTGGATACTACAGACCCTGAAAAATACCGCCAGATAACCCGTGGAGGTGACCTGTACGCAGTTTTGGATGGAATTAATGCTGCATTGGAAGCTGGTCTTGCTCCGGTAAAACTCAATTGTGTGATAAGGCAATCACCATTTGAGGAAGATGCCCGGATGGTAGCGGAATACGCTGCTACCAAAGGATTACAGGTTAGATACATTCGCCAGATGAGCCTCAGTGGAGGTTATTTCTCCAAGGTTATTGGCGGTGAAGGCGGCAATTGTGCAAAATGCAACCGTTTGCGGCTTACTGCTAACGGGATGATTCAACCCTGTTTGTTTAACGATTTGGCATACAATGTCAGGGAATTGGGAGCCGAAAAAGCCATCCTGGAAGCTTTGAAGAATAAACCCCGATGCGGCTCGGAAAACCATACGGGAAGGTTTTATAATATAGGTGGATAAATGGTTACACGCTTTGAACCGGAAAATGATTATTTTTATCCTATCAATAGATAATCAATGGGAGAATTAAGTCATACGGATGAACAAGGCAAAGCAAGGATGGTGGATGTAAGCAATAAGTCACAACAGCATCGGATTGCCAGGGCAACCGGTTTCATCCGGTTAAGCACGGAAGCCATGCGCCTGGTCCGGGAAAACAGCATAAAAAAGGGTGATGTCTTAGCTATTGCTGAATTTGCAGGGATTTCAGGAGCAAAGATGACAAGCACCCTCATTCCACTTTGTCATCCTTTGTCCTTAACAGGAATCTCCGTTAAAGCTATCCAGGAAGAGGGAGGGATAAGGATAAACAGCGAGGTTAAATGTACCGGTCCCACAGGCGTTGAGATGGAAGCGCTAACGGCCGTTCAGGTTGCCCTGCTAACGGTATATGACATGTGTAAGGCGGTCGATAAGGCAATGGTGATCGAGGATGTGAGACTTGTAGAAAAGATCAAGAAGGATTTATGAATGTTGTGAATTTAAGTAAAAGAATAGTAAGTGTGTTGATTCTGTTGATGTTGACCTTCAACCTCACAGCCCAGGTGAATATTAAGCATTTCATGACCCTGGGTGAAAATGCGTTAAGGGAAAATAATTTTCAGGATGCACTGAAGAACTTTAATGTTGTAATCACATACAAACCTGACTTATTTGAGCCTTACTTTCTTCGTGGTATTGCCAAATACAACCTTGGTGATTACCTGGGTGCAGAGAGTGATTTCACCCGGAGCATAGAAATGCACCCTCTTTATTCCCATGCCTATCATTACCGTGGAGTTACACGTGATCAGATGCAGAACTATCACAGTGCACTTCAGGATTTTAATAGGGCTTTGGAGATAGATCCTTTTAACGCAGGAATTTATGTAAGCCGTGGTGCAACAAGAATTCATATGAAGAGCTATATCAGCGCCAGGGATGATTTCGACCAGGCCATTAAATATGATGTAAGTGATGCAACAGCATATCTTAACAGGGCCATTGCCAGAAACCAGCTGAAAGATTACGAAGGTGCCATCAAGGATTGTAATAAAGCCATACAGCTTGATTATTTCAATACGGGAGCTTACATAAAGCGGGGCTTAATCAGGCTGGAGGTTAAAGAATATGAGAGTGCACTGGAGGATTTTCAACAAGCCATTCGTTTGGATCCCAATGATCCTTATTCTTACTTCACCCGGGCAATGGTTAAGCTGGAATTGCACGATTCTACAGGGGCTATGGCTGATTTCAATAAAGTGATCGAAATGGATCCCTACAATGCCCTGACTTATTACAACCGTGCTCTGTTAAAGGCGGACATGGAGGATCTTGAAGGGGCCATCCTGGATTTTGACCGCGTTCTGATGCTTAATCCAAGAAACGTATATACTTTATATAATCGTGCTGCCGCGCGTCATCAGCTTAAACGATATCCTGAAGCCATCGAGGATTACACCAAAGCCATTGAACTCTTTCCTGATTTTGCCGGTGCCTATATTAACCGGTCGGCAGCACGGGGAAGTGCCGGTGATAATGCCGGAGCCAGAGCCGATTATGAAAAGGCGATGGACATAATCAATGCCTTGCATGGGACAGGGGAAAACAGCGATGATATATTTAAAAAATACGCCGATTCATCGTATTTCCATAAGATTATCCAGTTTGAGGCAGATTTCCGTACAACCCGGTCGGAGGAAGGCAAAATTGCCCAGATGGATAAATCTCTGGTCCCGGCACCCCTCTTGTCGTGTTTTGTGGTGACTGATGAAGACCGGTTCATAGAATTATCACGATCCGGTAAACGGTATGAGAAACTATATGACCTGACACTGAAAAAAAAGGAAAGCATTCCGGTGGTCTTTGGAGGAGAAGTTCCTTCTTTGAGCGACCATGACTCTGAAAGGCTTCTCAGACTGAGCGATAGCCTGGTCATTTACGATCCTTTTTCGACAAAATCCTATTTTTTCAAAGGCATGGTGAGCAGCATGCTCAGAAATTACCGGGATGCTTATGAAGCATATAGTAAAGTTATTGAAATGGATCCCCTGAATGAACTTGCTTTTATGAACCGTTCCCTGGTTGCCTATGAATTGGAGATGATGAGGTTCTCTGAAGGCATGTACAGCAGCAAGGTAACCATAAGTCTTGGAAAGGCCGATCCTCAGATATTGAATCAGGAACCTGAATCACCTGATTTAACCAAAGCCTTGCATGATGCTCAAAAAGTGATCGAACTAAGGCCCGGACTTGGTATCGCATATTATAACAGAGGCAACATTTATCTGGGCATGAAAGAGTTTGAAAAAGCCATAAAGGATTTCCTGACAGCCTATGAAAAAGATCCCAGGCTTGCGGAAGCTTATTACAACCGTGGATTAACGCAGATATATGTGAGCCGGCTTCAGGAAGGATGCGCCGATCTTAGCAAAGCAGGTGAACTGGGTATACAGGATGCCTATAAAGCCATCAGCCGGTTCTGCTATAAGTAATTAGTAAAAATTGAGATATTGGTAAATTGTGCTGATCAATCCCAGTCCGAGTGCAATGGCTGTGAAAACTATTCCGACTAAAGCAAGTACCCCGTTAATAACAAAATAATTTTGCAATTGCTGCATAGATTTCATCAAAGAGTACTTATCTCCGTTCATGTATGCATTTTCACAGGAAACAGCAGCATTGTAAATCAGAATCCCCAGCCAGATCGGCAACCAGGCGATCAGAATGCCAATAATAGTTAATGCAAGAAACACCCCGTAAATAATCGATAATATCCCGAGGAATTTCATCCATCCTTTTCCATTGTAAAGAGGAGAGGCTATCTCCCGGATCAGCATGTTTTGATCTTGTGTATTTTCCATGTCGGGTTAATTTTAGGTAAATTTGTCAGGTAAAAATAATCAATAACATTGTAAATCCGGTAATACCGGATTGGAAAAGATTTAGCGCATGTTGGAAAAAATCAGGATTGTTTCGGTAAATATCTCTGAGGAAAAGGGCACGATTAAAAAGCCTGTAGCGGAGATCAGTTTGAATGACAATGGGGTAGAAGGGGATGCCCATTCGGGTAAATGGCATCGCCAAATCAGTCTGCTTGCGTTGGAGAGCGTGAACAAGTTTTCAGCACTGGCCGGCAGGACAATTGCTTTTGGTGAGTTTGCCGAAAATATTACTACAGAAGGTATGTTATTGTATGAGTCTCATCCATTGGATATCTTCGTTTCAGGAGATGTTATCCTGGAGGTGACGCAGATCGGTAAGAAATGCCATGGGGATTCCTGTGCCATATTCAGGGAGGTTGGCAACTGTGTGATGCCAAAGGAAGGTATCTTTTGCAGGGTAATACGGGGAGGAAAGTTAAAAGAAGGCGACATCCTGGAATACATCCCGTATCAGTTCAGGGCTGCTGTGATCACTCTGAGTGACCGGGCCAGTTCCGGGGAATACGAAGACCTGAGTGGCCCTGCAGTTATTTCTGCTATGGAGACTTTTTTCCGGTTTGAAGGATGGCCATTTGATATTGTGCATCATATTATTCCGGACGATCCCGTGCAATTAGACCTTTTGCTTAAAGATGCCACGGTTTCAGGCCTTGATTTTGTTTTCACCACCGGTGGTACCGGTATCGGGCCTCGCGATATTACGCCGGAAGTGATAAGGGAAAATCTGGATAAAGAGATACCTGGTATTATGGAAGGTATAAGGATACGCTATGGAATGGAAAAAGCCAACGCTCTTCTCAGCCGCAGTATAGCCGGGGTCATGGGTGATACCCTGATTTTTGCGCTGCCCGGTAGTGTTAAGGCGGTAAATGAATATATGACGGAAATAGCCAAATCACTCAGACATATGGTTTTTATGCTTCATGGTATTGATTCACATTAAATCTAATCAGGGAAATGGCAGAGAACATCATAATCCGGAAAGCGGAAGCAGCCGATATGTCTGAAGTGCTTAATCTTATACGTGAACTTGCCGTTTATGAAAAAGCCCCAGATGCTGTGACGGTGACGGTTGAAAAACTCATGGAGGACGGTTTTGGCGATCACCCCTTTTTCCATGTCATCCTTGCCATCCTGGAAGGAAAAACAGTGGGAATGGCATTTTACTATTATTCTTACTCTACCTGGGAAGGTAAATGTATTTTCCTGGAAGATATTATTGTTAAACAGGATTACAGGAGAAAGGGAATAGGGGGTGAACTGTTCAGGGAGATAATTCGCATCAGCCGGGAGGAAAATGTGGCAAGACTAATGTGGCAGGTCCTCGATTGGAATGAACCTGCTATCTCCTTTTACCGGAAATACAATGCAATTTTTGACCCTTCATGGATCAATGTGAGGCTTAAGAAAGATCAGTTCGGGAATTATTAATAAGTAAAATCATGAATAGACAGGAAGCCCTTGATTTGCTCCGGCATTATGTAAAAAATGAACGAATGATAAACCATTGCCTGGCCTCGGAAGCTGTTCTGAGAGCAATGGCAGAAAAACTCGGTCAGGATGTTGAAAAATGGGGTCTGGCGGGTTTATTGCACGACCTGGATGTGGAGATCACCAACGCGGATCCATTAACCCATACACATGAGACGGTTAAAATACTCAGGGAGAAGGGGGTTGATGAAGAAATTATTGAAGCCATACGTTTGCATAATGAGTACGCGCATAGCGACGGAAGGAGAGAATTATTCCATCATGCCCTGGCTGCCGGAGAAACCATAACAGGACTGGTTATGGCAACAGCAATGGTTTACCCGGATAAAAAAATCGCAAGTGTAAAGCCGAAATCCGTGACTAAAAGGATGAAAGAAAAAAGCTTTGCTGCTTCGGTGAACCGCGATACTATCCTGGAATGTGAAAAAGCAGGGATACCATTGGATGAATTTGCTGCACTAAGCATTCAGGCCATGAGCAGGATCAGCGACCAGCTGGGTTTATGATATGAACATCGTGCATTTGAAAAAATATTTATATTGTGCTTGAAACCAGTAAAACATTAGGTTACCTTTGTGTAAAGCTCAAATAATATGCGGATTCCGGGATTCTTCAAAAATAAATACGTTTACGCTACCCTGATCTTCTTTGTCTGGCTTGCTTTTTTCGACAACAACAGCCTGGTAAATCAGTACAGGTTATCTTCTTCTTTGAAAGAGATGGAGCGTGAAATGGATTTTTACCGGGAGGAAATAGAGAAGAATAAAACCGCTTCGCATCAGCTTATGACCGATAAGGAAGTGCTGGAACGATTCGCCCGCGAAAAATATCTGATGAAAAAGGATGATGAAGATTTATTTTTGATCATCAAAGAATAAGGAGCCTTTCCTAAACCGGGTCAATATCCATCTGTATCATTATCCCTTTGAATTTATGTTCCGATTGTAGTTCCTGGGTTCCCTCAAGTATTTTTGATTTAACCCAGGAAATGGAAGCATCTTTTTCCGATTTAACCAGGATGTCTTTGATATATTGGTTTTTAATCCTGGCGACCAGGGGGTATTCGGGGCCCAGGATGCGGTTTCCCAAGGTTTTTTTCAGGATACGGGCATATAATCCGCTGGCTTCGTTGAGCAGGTCTGGGTCGCGGTGTTTCACACGGATCCGGATCAAGCGGTAGTAGGGAGGGTAGCGGAATTTCTGCCTGTCCTTCATTTGTTCCAGGAACATTGGATGGTATGCGTTTTGAGCAATGTACTGCAATATTGGGTGAGCGGCATTATAGGTTTGAATGATAACTGTTCCCACTTTATTCTTTCGTCCTGCCCGCCCACTCACTTGTGTTATGAGTTGGAATCCTCTCTCGAACGACCTGAAATCGGGGAAATTCAACAGGTTATCGGCATTCATGATCCCAACAAGGCTTACATTATCAAAGTCCAGTCCCTTGGTTACCATTTGAGTTCCAACCAGGACATCGATCCTGCCGGCTTCGAATTCGTTGATGATCTCCTGGTGTGAGAATTTCCCGCGTGTTGTATCAAGGTCCATTCTGCGTATCCTGGCTTGTGGAAAAAATATCTGCAATTCTTCTTCCACTTTTTCTGTTCCGAATCCTTTCATAAAGATTTCATTGCTACCGCAGGAAGGGCATCGGGCAGGCACGGGTGTGGAATAACCGCAATAGTGGCAACGAAGCTGATCATGGCTTTTGTGGTAAGTGAGGGTAATATCGCAACGGGTGCAGGATGGTGTATAGCCACAATGGTGACATTCCAGCCTTGTTGAAAATCCCCGCCGGTTTTGGAAGAGTATCACCTGATGATGATTGTCGAGGGCATCTCTGATGTGATGGAGAAGAGTGCTGGTAAAGTGAGCTTTTTTCTTACCGGTGATATGATCGCGCCGGAGGTCGACGAACTTTGTCTCCGGCAACTGAATATTGCCGTATCGTTCATTCAGCGAGACCAGACCATATTTTCCTGAAAGGGCATTAAAGTATGATTCATAGGATGGTGTCGCAGAACCCAGGATGGTTTTGGCTTTGTGAAGATGTGCAAGATATATTGCGCTATCGCGTGCATGATACCGGGGACCGGGGTCGAATTGCTTGAACGATGTATCGTATTCCTCGTCAACGATGATTAAACCAAGATTACTAAAGGGAAGGAAGAGTGAAGAACGGGCTCCCAGGATGATAGGGAGGTCGTTGTTAGGTTCTAATAACCGTTTCCATATTTCCACACGCTCGTGCTCATTAAACCGGGAATGGTATACACCGACCTTATTCCCGAAGTATTTTCGGAGCCGTTGTATAATCTGTGTTGTTAGGGCTATCTCCGGCAGAAGATACAGAACCTGTTCGCCTTTTTCAATGGTTTCCTGGATCAGCCGTATATAGATTTCGGTTTTACCACTGGAAGTTACCCCATGAAGCAGGACAGTATCCTTGTGAGCAAAAACTTCCCGGATTTCACTCAAAGCCTGTTCCTGGGATCCGGTAAATATTATTTCCTTTGGGTTAAGGCTTGCATTGAAAGAAGCCATGCGGTAAACCACCTGCTCGCGTGTAAGGAACACTCCTTTTTTTTCCAGGGCATTGAACTGGGCATAGGTTGCATCAACACTTTTGATCAGGTCTGTTTTTCTGATACCCTGTTCCCTTGTAGCCGCATCATGGGCAAGGTTCAGGAAAGAGACAAGCATTTGAAGTTGCTTGAACGCTCTGCGGTTCAGTTCATCAAAGAGTTGATGGAGTTTATCTTCAGCTTCATACTCCGGATTCAGATAAACAAAGGTTTCCTGCCTGGGCCGGTATCGGTCGTGGATCTCTTCTTCAGTAATGATCAAGGATTTGTCGAGAAGGGTTTTTACCACGTTCATGACTTTTTTCTGATCGAGCAACTTACTGATCTCATGGATAGTGAGTGAATGCTGATAGCCAAGAGCCTCCAGGATTCGCGTTTCCTTTTCATTTAATGTGATCGGGTCGGCAGTCATCCCGGGATTGAGCAATACCCTTGTTTCACCGGCAAGTTTGAATCCTGAAGGAAGGGCGGCATGCATAACTTCCCCGAGGGTAGAGAGGTAATACTCCGACATCCATCTCCAGAACCGTAGTTGGACTTCATTTACAACAGGAAGATCATCGAGGATATCCAGGATGTACTTTACTGCATAGCTTTGCGGGATACGGTCATGGACATCCAATACGACTGCCGAATAGATCTTTCTCTTTCCAAATTGAACCACCACTCTTTTTCCGGCCATAATCTCTTCTGCCTTGTCTCTGGGTATCCTGTAGGTGAAAGTACCAGGAATGGGCAGGGGTAAGATTACATCGGCAAAAAGGGTTGATGTTTCCATGATGGATTGGATTTACGGGAATACCCGTATATTAGAGTGCCAGAACCCTTGCTATTTCAAGCAGTCCGAGATCCACGGTCTGATGGTGCTTGATCGATTTTTCAAAAGGAGTATGGACGATGTGGTGGTTAATCTCACCGATCATGATATCTCTTTGTCCATCTATCAAAGCTTTTACAGCTTCATAACCCAGACGGCTCGCCAAAACCCTGTCCATGGCTGTAGGTGAACCGCCACGTTGCATATGTCCCAGGATGGATATCCTGGTTTCATACTGGGTGAATTTTTCGTTGATTCTTTTGGCTACCTCGATGGCGCCACCCGACTCATCACCTTCTGCAACAATGATGATTCCTGAAGTTTTATTTTTACTCCAGTCGTGTTTGAGCAGGCGGATCAGGTTATCGATATAGGTTGGGGTTTCGGGTATGAGTATTTTTTCAGCGCCGGTGGCAATACCGCTTCGCAGGGCAATAAACCCGGCATCTCGTCCCATAACCTCTATGATGAAAAGCCTGTCGTGTGAGTCGGCAGTATCACGGATCTTGTCGACTGCCTGTACAACCGTATTGATGGCTGTATCGTAGCCTATGGTAAAGTCCGTTCCAAAAAGGTCATTATCAATGGTGCCTGGCAGCCCGACAATAGGGAAGTCATATTCTTCCCCGAAAATCCTGGCTCCTGTAAAAGTGCCGTCCCCACCTATTGCTACCAGGGCATCAATTTTATGTTTTATAAGATTGTTGTAAGCTTTTTTTCTTCCATCTTCAGTCCTGAATTCCTCGCTTCTGGCCGATTTCAGGATGGTGCCGCCACGTTGAATAATGTTCGATACAGACCGGCTGTGCATGATTTCCATTTCTCCGTGAATGAGCCCCTGGTATCCTCTGTAGATACCAACAGGTTCAATATTTTCATAGATGGCTGTTCTGACGACTGCGCGAATAGCCGCATTCATACCGGGGGAATCTCCTCCGGAAGTAAACACTCCAATTCTTTTTAAATTATTCATCATAATGATTTAATCTTCTGTGTGTTTTGTGATTTTCCTGCTTCCTGAATACAATTCAAATTTCTGGAATTTACATTCAAGCTGTCCGTTTAGCAATGATATTTTTTTATTTGGTTTTAAACCCAGATGTTTAAGTGAATCCATATCACCACTTAATATCCAGGCGGTATATCCTGCATAGATTTTTTTTAAGGTATCGCCAATATTCTTGTAGAATAACGCACCATTCTCAACCTGTATCCGTTCACCATAAGGAGGATTTGTGATCATGAAACCTGAAGGATAGGGAGGTTCTGCAGTGAAAAAATCTCTTTTGGCGAAATCCGTAAAAGCCTTAACACCGGCGGATGTTGCATGTGTGCGTGATATTGACACCATATCCGGATTATTGTCATATCCTTGTATTCGGCAGGGAGGGCGGGATAGAATTTTGCTATCCAATGATTCCCGGATCTTCATCCACAGATCAGCATCAAAGTTTTTCCATTTCATGAACCCGAAATCCTGACGAATCTTTCCCGGAGGCACGTGCATTGCCATAAGGCATGCTTCAATGGGAAGAGTTCCGGATCCGCACATGGGATCAACGAAGTCGGTTGTGGTGTCCCAACCCGAAAGCCTTATCATTCCTGCTGCCAGGACTTCATTAAGGGGGGCCGGGCTGGTACGGTTGCGGTAACCTCTCAGGTGCAGGGAGCTTCCGGAGCTGTCGAGCAGAACCGTGCAATTATCCTGCTGAATGTGGAGACTGATACGAACATCCGGTTCAATGGTATCTACCGATGGCCTTTGGCCTCTTTTGTCGCGAAACCTATCAGCAATAGCATCCTTGGCTTTTAAGGCGATATATTTTGAATGGTTTAACCGGGAACGGAAAATATTACTTTCTATGGCAAAAGTCTGGCGAATGTCGAGATATTGTTCCCATGGAATTCTCTTAATACGGTTATACAGCTCTTCCTCGTCTCTGGCAGGGAATTCGGCAATGGGGACAAGAAAGCGCAAAGCGAGGCGGCTGGCGTAATTGCAGGAATACAATAGCTTACGATCACCACGAAAGGAAACCCCTCGGGTAATAGTGACTGCCTCTTCGGCTCCCAATTCCTGTAATTCCTGAAGTAAAACCTCTTCCAGCCCGAAAAGGGTTTTAGCAATGATGGTAAATGTCTTATCAAGGAAATCCAAAGTAATTATCGTTAAAGCCGGGCAAAAGTAATCATTTATTTTTCTTGATTGTAAGCATGCTCCTAAGCCTGAGCAACCAACCAGGTCCTTCTGAAACCCTTTCCCCGATGAGGAAAGCATATGGTTGCAGCGGTTCGAACTGATCAAATATTATTTTCATTATGGCCATAATGGGTACTATTACAAACATCCCTATCAGTCCCCAGATCATACCACCAACAATAAGGGAAAGAATAGTGGAAAGTGGATTCAGGTGGACATAGCTTCCGGTAATATTAGGGGTAAGGATATTGTTTTCAGTGAATTGAATGATCAGGAATACAAAAATAACATGCAGTGCAAGATTTGGACTGTCGCCGGTCAGCAAAGCAAAGAGAAACGGAATGCTTGCACCAATCCATGTGCCGAAATAGGGTATGAAACAAAACATAGCGGAAATAATACCGAATACAATAGCGTGTTTCATTCCGATGATGTATAATCCAAGGCTGTTCAACACACACAGGATCATAACCACCGTGAAAACACCGCCTATATAGCGCGGAGTGATGAAAGAAACTTTCCGGATGATATTTTGGACGTTTTCACTGTGCTTTGCAGGAATGGCTTTTTCGAGAAATTCTCTGATATGATGCCGGTAATAGAGCAGGTAAAAGATGAATACTGGCAAAATGCCAAGCTTGAAAATGGTGGAGGTGGTAGTGTTCAGAATAGAATTGGTAAACTCACTTCCGGCTTTGAACAGGTTGTTCACGCTTTCTTTCAGAAAACTCTTCTGATTTTCGATGGTAAATCCAAATGTTTCCTGGATAAATACCGACATATGGTCGATGTTTGAAATGGCTTTAGCTTTTAATGTGGGGAGGTCGTCAACCAGGACTACCACATTTTTATACATAAGAATAAGTATAAATGTTAACAGGCCAATCAGCAGGATAAGGCTGAAAAGGCTGGCAATAACCCTGTGAATATGATGTCTTTCAAGGAAATTCACCAGGGGAAGCAAAAGATAACTGAAAAGGCCGGCCAAAACCAAAGGGCCAAGGAAATTCCTGGCAACGATTACTCCATAAAAGAACAAGAAAATGAAAAGTAGGATAAAGGTTAACCTGACTATAAGAGGGAATCTGTAGTTCATAAACAATAATTGATTTGGATCCCCAAGATACAAAATAAAGAGGGAAAATAAGCTATAGTTTTATTTCTTCTTTTAAAATTT
>JAHJRE010000121.1 GCA_018831055.1 Bacteroidota bacterium | reverse complement strand
TGTCACAGCTTCGGTGCATTGAATCATCATATTCACATATACGGTGTCCTCATCCTGCGAAAGGGAATGACTCATGGACATCTCAAAAGGAGACGGAACCGCGTAATACTCGTCAATCAGTGCCTGCCTGTAACCGGCCGGGCTTCCCGGATAACCGAAGGTAGGCCCGTTAGGGATATCCCCATCGATGGTAGCTGTGGGGACCCCATTTATCCCATAATAAGCAACACGCGCATTGTTTTCGGTTACATTATGGTTATGCATGGGATCGTATCCGGGAAAATACCAGTGATATTTTATCGCTGCAATTTTATCCCGGTTCTGGTCGAGTAAAGCGTCAAAGCCGGGGTTCTGTGAAGCGCAGGGTCCGCAGGAAGCGTTAGTCGCTTCTTCAATAAGGACCAGCCGCTGGGATTGTCCGTTAAGGATAAATGGAACAATCAATAGTAAAGCATAGATAACCAGGTTTTTCATGAGTTCATTTATTAATATTAAACCATCTATTTATTAAACATTTGTTATATCTGGGGTAAAATTATAATAAGGAGTGTACAAATACAACAATTATTTTATTTCCACCCCGGTAATGAATTTAATGAGAATCAAAATAACCTGGGTAAAATTTGCAACCATATTGTCGTTCAAACGTATACGGATTATCATCTTACCTGATGCTTTTCTCGTTTCGCCTTGCTTATTTCAGAAGGGAAGCAGGCATTACGTGATTACCCTTATTATACTCCCGGCTTCCCACAATTGACAAAACTACGGTCATTTCCTACCTTTACGCTTCACATCTAACCATTCAACATGCCCCGGAGGCATTTATCATCAGATAACAAGAATGGTTTAATCGAACTTCCAATATATTATTTACAACCCAAAAAATCATCCGTATCCCTGATACGAAGCGAACTATTATTAACTAAAAACCAGTAGTATGAGAAAGCTTTATTTGCTATTACCGTTTGTGGTAGCGGTAATATTTACCGGATGCCAGAAAGACATGGACCCGGTGACCGGCCAATCGGAGGTTGAAGTCTCCTTTACCGGGGTTCCTGTCAGTAAACTTAACCTGAAATCTGACGACAGTTGCTTTGCACAACTTGCAGACTATGCAAAGGTTGTCATTAACGGGACGGAATATTTCCCTGAGGTTTTCTACCTGGAGGGAGTTCCTTACACGACGACACTGAAACTAAATCCCGGGGCATATAATGTCGAGGGATTTTTTCTTTATGACGACAATCAGACACCGGGTTTAATGGACGATGACTACATCATTGCAGCCACACCGGAAGCGGGCAGCGATTATGCTTCCTTTGTGACCAATCCTGTAACTTTTTCATTTAATGCAGTTGAATTTGAAAAAGCTCAGGTATATGTTGAGGTTGTATGTTTCGAACCCGACGAGTATGAGCTATTCGGCTTTAACTGGTTTGTGGCGGAAGAAATTATGATCAGAGAACAGTGTTTTTTCGGTGATATCTGCGTCAGCGACCCCGATGATTATATTGGCTCCCTTTATGAGAACCAATCGGCAGGATTGCAGATCGATATGCCCGCTATATTTAAAATTGAAGTATGGCGCAACGGGGAACAGAACGGTGTTTATGGCAATGAAGAATGGCTGGGTGAAGGACAACCTACCTGTGTGTTGTATGGAGATTACCTGCATTACACCGATGTTTTTGAATTCAAACTTTACATTTTGGTAAAAGTAGGAACCGGTTTTGATTACGTTCATTTTAAAACATGGACATTTGAAGATGATGAGGAAATCGAGCAGGGAACCGACGGTCTGGTTGATTTCGTTTTGGGATCCTGTTTCCCCGATGCCGACTGGGTCTTCCCGGCTTACATGAATCTTCCTCTTACAGTTACCTACAAGATCATTGAAGCTGCGCCCGGAGATTTAGGAGGTTACGTAGATGCAGAATTATCAGACATTCCAGCCGGTTACGACATCTTCAACGGGGTTTGGGCTTCCTGGTGCTTCGATCACCAAACCAGTATCATCATGAACTGGCCTTACAGCATGAATGCTTATAATTCGCTGTATCCCGACCAACTCCCGGTTTATACGGCAACCGATAACTGGGATAATGCAAACTGGCTGATGAATCATCTCGACTGGTATTCAGGATATGAATGGTATGATATCCAGGGTGCCTTATGGCTGATGGACGATCCGCAATGGAATGGCGGAGCCATGGCAGGCGTGCCCGCATTGGCAGATATGGTCTTTGCCCAACAGATGTATAACGATGCCATGATGTATGGTGAAAACTTCCTCCCTCTCCCCGGTGAATATGCAGCCGTGGTCTTTGTTCCGGCAGGAACACCCGGCGGACAGCAAAATGCCATAATACAAACGGTTTTTGTGTTGGTAGAGGAATAAGAAAATTGGAAGTAGCTGGGGACAGGTTACAGGTTACAGGTTGCAGGGTGCAGGGTGCATGCAACTTGTAACCTGCAACCTGTAACTTTTTGTTTTCTCCGACATACACGTTTTGCTATTTGAATTTCACCATTAATCCCATTTCTATTACCAGGAAAACGCTCTGTACCCCCGGATGGGAAACGTTAAAGGAAGCTCCTACCGACCCGTTCATCCCGAAATACTGGCTGAAAAACCAGTCGCCACCCAGCAAGGCCGAGGGCCCTATAAGCACTTCCTGATTGATAATGTTACCGAGGTAATCTTCCTGGTAAAGAATGCCAATAGTTCCGTACTGGATATCAATAAACTGAGATTTGTAAGGGAAAAACTTAAACCCGGCCGAATAACCCCAAAACGACCGGAATCCTTCACCACCGGTTATTATTCCCAAACCCGCATGGTAACCAAATCCTATCTT
>JAHJRE010000120.1 GCA_018831055.1 Bacteroidota bacterium | reverse complement strand
CGATCTCCGATCTGCGATCTCCGATCTCCGATCTGCGATCTGCAATCTCTTATCTCAGATTTTTCATGTTTTGTTGCGAAAAAAAGCTTTCCTGCATATTCACATTATATTCCATTTCCGATATTTCGATAATGGTTTGGTTTCCGGGTTTATCCATTGGGGTCATGACCATTTTTGAGGGAAGTTTTCTGTCACCGAATTGCTTTACATCGGAACAAATCTCCCTGTTCACTGCCTCCATTTCTTCATCGAAAAATTCGAACTGCATCTGGTAGAATTCATCTTTGGAAATCCAGATATGAATTTTTCCCCAAACTACCGCGGCATCGGGTAAGGGCATCAATTCAACCTTATAACATTGATACCCGTTGATTTCTTCTTCTCCCAGGATGCGGTGTGTGTAATCATTAATGTATGAGTTCATACGCATCAGGTCGTTATTGGTGAAGTCGGACCCCATCCAGGATTGACTCATCATAGAAGGAGGTATCTTGATCATCCGGCTGATGGAGGGCATCCAGTTCCACATATCCGTTTCCCTTTTCATAAAAACCTGTCCTTTATCACGTGCAGGGGAAAGAATATAGATCATGTAAAAGTCTTCTCCCAAAGACCAGACTTTCATTTCCACCTCTCTCGACCAATTTGGCCTGACTACCGTCATTTTCATGGCGCCCCGGTTTGATTCTCCGTTAACCTTATCCTGCGATTTTATTACAATCTCTTTTGCCGTCAGGGTTTGTGATGTCCCAGAAAAGGATGTTGTCAGAATTACCAGGGAAATCAAACCGGTTAAACGTAATTTGTTCATTATCATTTGTTTTTGCAGTTTAGATATTTGTTGTATAATAGATTCTTAACCTTTTCAATGGGAAATTCATCCGGTCCCATAATGTAATTCAAACTTATGCCATCCAATAACATGTGAAATAAAATGCCCTCCGTTTCCGGATCATCAAATCCTTTTTCACGAAAATAACGGATGATCATTCCTAAATATACCCGGGTTAAATCAGCGGCTTTGTTATAAACCTTCTCAAAAACAAGAGGCTGAAGGGCGATTGCAAAGTATAACCTCCAGTATTCACGCCTTTCCCTCAGGATTACGAATAGTTCATCGATGTAATACCTGAGTTCGTCTTCTGTGATAATACCATCTTTATTCGGATCAAAAAACAACATGAGCTCCTGAATCCCTTTATCCAGGATGGCGTTCAATAACTCTTCCTTACCCTCGAAATAATTATATAGCAAGCCTTTTGAAATACCTGCCTTTCCAGCGATCATGCTGATGGATGTATTATGGTAGCCGGATGCAGCAAATAGCTCCAGGGCCGTTTCCATGATCATGTTTCTGCGTGATTCCCGGATTTCTTCATATTGTTCTTCTGTTCGTGGCATATTTTTATTGATTGAACGGTCGGTCAAAAATAAAATGTTTTTTGAACCATGTCAAGTTTTTTTTGTTTTTTTTTTCAACTCGACTTCGCTCGTTGTTAATAGAGGGGAGAGGGGAGAGGGGAGAAGGGAGAAGGGAGAGGGGAGAAGGGAGAAGGGAGAAGGGAGAAGGGAGAAGGGAGAAGGGAGAAGGGAGAGGGGAGAGGGGAGAAGGGAGAAGGGAGAAGAGAGAGGGGAGATTTTTGTAATTTTGTAATAAAAATCATTATGGAAGAGGTTATTTTGGTTGACAGGGAGGATAAACCGCTTGGTTTGATGGAGAAAATGGAGGCTCACCGGAAGGGATTGCTTCACAGGGCATTTTCTGTTTTTATTTTTAATTTGAACAACGAACTGATGTTGCAGCAGCGTGCTCTGGGTAAATATCATTCACCGGGATTATGGTCCAATACCTGCTGTTCTCATCCACGAGACGGAGAAGCGGTATTGGAGGCCGGCCACAGGAGGCTGAAGGAAGAGATGGGTTTTGATTGTCAGCTGGAGAAAACAATAGATTTTATTTATTATGCAGAACTTGATAAGGGTATGATCGAGCATGAATTCGATCATGTTCTTGTGGGTAGGTTCGATGGATTTCCTGAAATTAACCCGCAGGAGGTACATTCATGGAAATGGATAAAACTTGAAGACTTGTCTGAAGATATGGAGAAAAATCCTGAACACTACACCGTTTGGTTCAGAATAATATTTAACAAGGTGAAGGATGTTATTCTGGGCCAGGCTTTCCCATGAGTTTTTCCATGGCTCTTCCCAGGGAAACTTCCTGCCGGGTGCCGATAAGAAACTTTTTCCCGTTTTTCATATAGAGTTGCAAGCCCATATTTCCTGAAACATTATAGGCTGTTCCCTTTTTTCCACCGCTAACACGAATACCCCAGCCTCCATATTCCTGGATGGGTTTATATTTTCTGATTTCATACGACAGGATATCATCTTTTTCGAAGCGTTTAAATGATTTTTGCAGGATAGTGAACCTGCACCCTACACCCTGTTGGTCGATCACGGTGATAAGTTTCATCTTAAGAAAAAGGAAGATCAGAACTACAGGAATGATCCCTACAATAAGGGTAATCCAGGCGGCTTCCGGTTTGGTTGTGAACAAATTTTCATTGATCCCCTGCCAGATCATAAAAAACAACCATAATCCTGCTGATGCAATTAAAATGAACAGTATCCATACCTGACGAAATCTCTGTTCTTCCTTGAATAATATCCGTGTCATATAGGATGGGATTATTTATCTCCTGTTAAATGCTGGAAATCAGATCCTGTAGGATCCTGGAATACCTTGAGTTCGAAAAAGGGGATCACGGCAAGTACATGATCGAAAATGTCGGATTGCAGGTCTTCATACTTGGCCCATTCCTGAACTTTACTGAAGACATATATTTCAATAGGTAGCCCTTTGTCGGTAGGTTGAAGCTGCCTGACCAAAAAGGTCATCTTTTGGTTAATTTTAGGGTTTCTGCTGAGATAACCCCGCAAATATGCCCTGAAGACCCCGATATTGGTCTGCCTGCGACCGTTTACCAGTACCGAATTGTCAACGTCGTATCTTTTATTGTATTCCTGAATATCTTTTTCGGTTTTTCTGACATATTCTGCAACATGTTGAAACTGACTGAACCTTTCAAGCATTTCAGGTGTGCAGAATTTAATGCTGGTCATATCGATATTTATCGACCTTTTTATTCTGCGTCCTCCGCTTTCTTCCATTCCCCTCCAGTTACGGAATGAATCCGTTACCAGTGTGTAAGTGGGTATGGTAGTGATGGTCTTGTCCCAGTTCTGAACCTTAACTGTGGTAAGGGATATGTCGATAACGGTACCATCGGCACCGTACTTAGGCATTTCAATCCAATCTCCGAGCCTGACCATGTTATTGGCCGACAATTGAATCCCACCAACAAAACCAAGGATGGGGTCCTTGAAAATAAGCATCAAAACCGCAGAAAATGCTCCCAAACCCGCCAACCAGCCAAAGTTCTGCTTGCCCAGCAATATGGAGATGATAATAATGCCTGAGATGATATATAGAACGATCTTGAATACTTGCACGTATCCCTTAATGGGTTTTCCTTTGCCTGTGTCGGCTATGGAATAGATATCATGAAACGCATCGGCTATGGATAAAAATACTCTTACTGTTACCACAACCATGTAAATGGCTGTAACAATTTCGATGATTCTGGCTACGAATGCATATTCACCCAATAATATGGGCGACAGATAATTGATTACCAGTGCTGGTGCCAGGAATGCCAATCTCCTGAAAACCTTTTTCCGGATCAGAATATCATCCCATTCGGATTTCGTACGTCTTGCTACCTTATAAACCGTATGAAAAAGAATGATGCGTGTGACGTAGTATGAAATTACTGCAAGGATCAGGATGAACGCAATGGCAATACCTTCCCGGAAAATGACAGCCCAATCCTCCGGTGTTCCCAGCTTGATAAAAAGATCCCTTAAATCGTCTAATGCTTTATTCATAATATTTGCTCCGGTGCAAAAGTAACAAAAGTCTGCAAATATCAAACCCCCAGCCCCTAAACCCTAAACCCTAAACCCTAAACCCTAAACCCTAAACCCTAAACCCTAAACCCTAAACAATCTTCTTAATCTCCTGTATATACCTCTTCCGGATCTGATTCAGTTTTTCAAGGGAGCAATCAACGTCTTCATAAATCCTGATGTAATCTATCAATCCGGCTTTTCTGTATATAGTTGCAAGAGCCGCATCAAAATTGGCATCCTCCATGTTCCGTTTGATGTGTAAAGTTATCTGTTCGAATTGATTCCATTCGAGTTTCAATGGAAGCTGAAAGTATTTCATAGCCGGAACTTCCATGTCCTGCAAGGTGCAGTCGGTAATAGGGTCCAGAAGGAAATATTTTTTAACCTTAATCAAACCTTCATACGGTTCGATTTTTTTCCCCGACTGGAAGCTTATTCCTGCGTTCCTGAA
The DNA here is from genome assembly GCA_018831055.1 of Bacteroidota bacterium. Lineage (NCBI taxonomy): Bacteria > Pseudomonadati > Bacteroidota > Bacteroidota bacterium. The sequence goes on along the minus strand of JAHJRE010000120.1, from coordinate 18,457 downwards.
TAAACGCAGCAAATCGGGGATCACATCATATTTTTTTATGTCCCGGATACGGATAGAAGGTGCCATTTCATTGTGCAGGGTAACAAATGCGGGCGTTGCGTCAAACTCAATATCCGTAACTTTCTTTACCTGTTGTATAGTCCTGATGATTATCTCTTCAGAGAAATTCCCTTTAATCATGAAAAATACCGATTTGGGCTTATCTTCATCCGGGATAGTTGTGCCATGATAACCGGGAAAAGGATGTAATGATTCCAGTACCAGATCATCGTAGCCAATGGTGGTTAGTATTTCCTTTTTCTCAATTGTTCCTATGGTTTCAATGATGTGCTTTTTTTCCATAATTAATTCACATATTTAAGTTAACACATGTTTACGCATTAACCATAACAAGCGAGACAGGAAAAAGGTTTAGTAACAAATTAATTCTCCGGTGCGAACATCGGATCCCAGGGTGGAAGCAATACCGGTTCAGTCTTCAGAATATCGAGGGTTTTCTGATCCATGTATTTTTGATGGACTACCAGCCTGAACATATACTCATCAAACCATTCATCGGTCATCACCAGCAATCCTTTCTGCCCTTTCTCACCCCAGCTGTTTTCCAGTAACCATTTGTCGATACTCCCGTTTTCGATGATATTTACTCCGATAAGGCTCATGCCATGGGATGAACCGCTCTCAAAAGTACTGATCCTCTGAGCTTTGTCCAAACCGAAAGTTACTCCAAACATATCACCGTAATCATAATTATGGATGTCAAGCAGCCCGTCTTCGCTGTTCAGTTGCTTTCCTACATCACAGGAAAAATACAGGGGTTCATTATCTTTAATGGAAGCGGCTGCAAAGTTTTTGATTTCGTCTACCGGAAGATTTATATATTTCCAGTTTCCTCCTTCCAGGATGTGACGATCGTATTCAATTTCATATACCTTGTAATAATCCCGGGTTGGGTCGTTCATTAGCATCACATAGTCCTTGAGGTTAACATCAAGAACTTCACTGTAAAACGACAAAGGTGTGTATTCAGTTGCTTTGCTTATGTTTCCGTCGGCATCTTTGTATTGCCAGATGAATTTTTGCGGAGGTTCTCCGAGCGACAGGGCCAGAATACGGTAAATATCGGAGAGCATCCGGGTTTTCATATCCTGGATAACATTTTCATTGGCTTCCGTTTGCCTGATCAATCTGAGTTTTAGTCCATCTTCCCGTAATTTGCGTCTCAACAGTCTCGACATCATGGATGTGTTTTCGCTGTTCTGGCTTTCCGGCATGGCTTCTGCGGGTACGAGCCCGTATTTATCTACAATATCGACCACTCCCGTCCATTGACCGCCATCACCAATCGGATTCCTGAATAGCCATTCTACTGTTTTATCATCCATAGGCTTATCGGCAGTGGCAAGTATTGTTTCCAGGAAGAGGTTGGATTTTTCAAGCTGGTCCCAGAAAAAGGAATAGTTTTGAGAGAACTCAAAGTCTTCCAGCTTGTATTTTTCAATCACCTTAATCCGCAACATGTTGAGGCCGGTGAAAAGCCAGCACCTGCCCGATGATTTCTGGTCACTGATACCTTTAATGTCTATCTTGTGAGAGAAATAGGGTGTGACCTTTCCTAAATTTGACCGATTAATTGCCAGTTTCTTAATGTCGTTGCTGCTGATTGCATTCATCAGCGCTCTGGTTTCCCCGTTAGCTGTAAATGATGACCGGATCTTTTGCAGCGTGGCTTCATCAATGCTTCCATCCTGGCTAAATGAGTATAAGGCTGGCAGAAGCAGGAAGAGAATCAATATTCTTTTCATAATTAAGTAAAAATTAAACATTACTATTTTTGGATTGTTCTGTTCATATCAAACGCATAAAAATATAAATTTTTCATTACCGGCAGGTTGTCATATTCTGAAATGCTTTCGGAAGAGGTAAAAAATATGGTATCTTTGCCGGATAACGAGCTTCACAGAGTGTTAATGATAAAATCAAAAAATTATGGATTTTGACCTTATTGTTATCGGGAGTGGTCCCGGAGGTTATGTGGCTGCCATTAGGGCCAGCCAGCTTGGGATGAAAACCGCTGTAGTGGAAAAAGCAGAATTGGGTGGTGTTTGCCTGAACTGGGGATGTATCCCTACAAAAGCCTTGTTAAAGAGCGCCCAGGTTTTGGAATATGCCATGCATGCCCAGGATTTTGGCGTGAAGATCGATGGTTCGGTGAAGGCCGATTTCGAAGGCATGGTGAAAAGAAGCCGAGATATTGCTGCCGGAATGAGCAAAGGAATACAGTTTTTATTTGGTAAAAACAAAATAGAACATATAGCAGGATTTGGCAAGGTTCTCCCCGGTCGTAAAGTAGAAGTGACCCTGTCTGATGGAAGTAAAAAGGTATTTAGCGCAAAAAATATATTGATCGCAACGGGCGCACGCTCAAGAATATTACCCAACCTGCCCATCGATGGCAAGAAGATCATTGGATACCGGGAGGCCATGACATTGCCTAAACTACCTGAATCTATGGTTATTGTTGGTTCCGGTGCTATCGGTTCCGAATTTGCTTATTTCTATAATGCCGTAGGTACAAAAGTCACACTGGTTGAGCTCCTCCCCAACATTGTGCCCCTGGAAGATGAAGAGGTATCCAAACAGCTTGAGCGTTCCTTCAAAAAATCCGGGATCAAGGTTATGACCAATGCATCTGTGGAGTCAGTCGATACCAAATCGGATAAGTGTAAGGTAACCATAAAGACAAAAAAAGGCGAGGAGGTTATTGAGGCTGATATCGTTTTATCCGCTGTAGGCATTGCCACCAACCTGGAGGGATTAGGCCTTGAGGAAACAGGAATCACAACCGAAAAAGGCAAGGTTAAGGTGGACGATTTTTATCGCACAAATGTGGAAGGGTATTATGCCATTGGAGATATTGTTCACGGACCCGCACTGGCACATGTGGCCTCCCATGAGGGGATCACCTGTGTTGAAAAGATGGCCGGGCTCAACCCCGATCCGATGGATTATGGAAATATTCCGGCCTGTACCTATACCCATCCTGAAATAGCTTCTGTTGGGATGACGGAAGCTCAGGCCAAAGAAGCCGGTTATGAGATCAAGGTGGGGAAATTCCCATATACGGCTTCCGGGAAAGCCAGCGCAGCCGGTGCAAAGGAAGGTTTCGTAAAAGTGATCTTTGATGCCAAATACGGTGAATGGCTGGGTTGCCACATGATAGGGGAAAACGTGACAGAGATGATTGCCGAAGCCGTTGTTGCCAGGAAGCTTGAGACAACAGGTGAAGAGATCATTAAATCGGTACATCCCCACCCGACTATGTCGGAAGCCGTGATGGAAGCCGTTGCAGCAGCCTACGGAGAAGTTATTCACATTTAATAGCTAAATAATTTTTTCAGGAATGGAATTCATCACTACCGACATCATTGGGCTGTTAATTGTTAAACCAAAGGTTTTTGAAGACGACAGGGGATATTTTTTCGAATCGTTCAACCGGAACAGATTCCTGAATAATGGGATTGATGTCTTGTTTGATCAGGACAATGAGTCCAGGTCGCAAAAAAACGTATTGCGTGGTCTGCACTTCCAGGCCCCGCCATTTGAACAAGGTAAGCTGGTGAGGGTTATCCGGGGCTCGGTATTGGATGTTGCAGTGGATATCCGGAAAGATTCCCCTACTTACGGAAAGTGGAGCTCGATAGTACTTACCGCCGATAATAAACTGATGTACTGGATACCCCCTGGTTTTGCCCATGGATTCCTTTCCCTGGAGGACCAGACGGTTTTTTCCTATAAATGCACCAATGTGTATAACAAGGATTCGGAAGGCAGTATCCGTTGGAACGATCCCGACCTGAACATCAATTGGGGAATCACAAACCCCGTTTTGTCAGGTAAAGACCAGGAAGCACCTCTTTTCAAGGAATTGAATTCCCCGTTTTAATGTTCCCAATTGTAATGGGTTATGAAAAGAAATTTTGTCTTTCTGCTGATTTTTATTGCTTTTCTGGCAATTCTGATTATTTTCCTGAATTGCTCACACAATACAAGCCTTTCAGGAGTGGAATACAAGAATGGCATGGATGGCCATTACAGGGTGTCTCCGGCCAGGATTCCTGATAAGGCGTTTTTCGCCGGAGAAAAGGTACCGCTGGATATGTATTATGTTAAAGAAAGCCTCGACAGGGAGCTGATGGTGAACATGTACTGGCACACTTCCACCATTCTCTTGCTGAAAAAAGCCAATCGTTGGTTCCCGGTGATTACTCCCATCCTGGAAAAAAATAATATCCCTGATGATTTTAAATACCTTGCATTAATTGAAAGTGGTTTGTCGCAGGTTGTTTCCCCATCCGGGGCAGCCGGATTCTGGCAGTTTTTACCCGGAACTGCCAAAGATTATGGTCTTGAAGTGAATGATGAAGTTGATGAGCGTTATCATGTGATCAAATCAACCGAAGCAGCATGCCAATACCTGAGTAAGGGTTATGAGATTTTCGGTAACTGGACTCTGGTGGCGGCATCCTATAATGCAGGAAAAAGACGCATTGCAGAAGAATTGCGGACACAAAAGGTTGACAATTATTACGATCTTTATTTGAATGAGGAGACATCCCGCTATGTGTTCCGGATCATAGCCATAAAAACCATTTTTAACATGCCGGAAGAATATGGCTTTTTCCTGGAAGAAAAAGACCTTTACCAACCAATACCAACAAAGAAAGTGCTTGTTGAAGGGGAAATTGAAGATCTTCGCATTTTTGCCGCAGACAATAACGTTACTTACCGCACGCTAAAGGAATTAAATCCCTGGTTGCGAAAACCTTTCCTGAACAATAAGGGAAAGAGTACCTACATTATTTCCCTCCCTGCCGACGGGTTCATTCCCCGATCACGTATTCCCGGCGTAAGGCCTGATTTTTTTGAACCGGATACAGCTTACCCATTCGGACCGGTAAAGAATTAATCGTTTATCTTTGCGCTGAAATGAAAACAGAGCTGCTTGAAGGTTTGGTACAGAACAAATTTCTTGAGGTTGAAGGTGCACGGGTGCATAACCTGAAAAATGTTGATTTGCGCTTACCTCGTTATCAACTTGTTGTTTTTACCGGACTAAGCGGCAGCGGTAAGTCTTCCCTGGCTTTCGACACGATCTATGCTGAAGGTCAGCGGCGCTATATGGAAACGTTGTCATCCTATGCCCGGCAGTTCATTGGCGACCTGGAAAGACCCGATGTTGACAGGATCAGCGGTTTAAGTCCCGTGGTTTCCATCGAACAAAAATCGGTCAGCAAAAATCCCCGTTCTACAGTTGGTACAATTACCGAGGTATATGATTTCCTTCGTTTGCTCTATGCACGTGTCGGTGAAGCATATTCTTACGTTACCGGCGAAAAAATGGTGAGGTATTCCGAATCCAGGATCATCGAGCTTATTGCCGAACAGTTCACCGGCCAACGTGTAATGGTTCTCGCCCCGCTCGTTAAAGGGAGGAAAGGCCATTACCGGGAGCTTTTTGAGAATGTTCGCCGGCAGGGATTCACGAAAGTCAGGATCGATGGAGAGATCAGGGATATTTCACTCAACATGCAGCTTGACCGTTACAAGACTCACGATATAGAACTGGTGACCGACAGAATCGTTGCAGGCAAAGATGAATCCAGGCGCAATCGCATCGCCAGGGCCGTGGATACTGCATTAAAACATGGTAAAAACAGCCTCATGGTAATGGATGAGGACAGTGGCACCCTTCGTTACTATAGCCGCCTTCTTATGTGCCCGACATCGGGAATTGCCTATAATGAGCCTGAACCCAATACTTTCTCTTTCAATTCCCCCTACGGCGCCTGCCACAAATGCAATGGCCTCGGCGAAATTTCCGAAGTGGATATGCAGAAGATCATCCCCAACCCTTCCAGGAGCATTCGTAAGGGCGGATTTGCCCCGATCGGTGAACATAAAAATACCTGGATATTTCAGCAACTGGAAGCCATCGGGTTGAAATACGACTTTGACCTGGATACCCCCATTGAAGATATTTCGGAGGATGCCATCAGCACAATTTTATACGGGTCGGAAGAGAGTTTTATAGTTCAAAAAGAGTTCCTTGGTGTTAAGCATAGTTATACGCTTGATTTTGATGGCATTATAAGTTTTATCTCCAACCAGTATGAAGAAGCTTCTTCGCCGGGTATACGCAAATGGGCTTCAGGTTTCATGAATAAAAAAGTTTGCCCGGAATGCAATGGGGCTCGCCTGCAGAAGGAGTCATTATTTTTTAAAATTGAGGGGGAAAATATATCTGAACTGGCCAATCTCGACATCCTGGAGTTGAAACAATGGATGGAGGCATTACCGGAAAAGCTGGATGAAAGAAGACTGAGAATCGCTCGCGAGATTATACGGGAGATTTTGAACAGGCTTCGCTTCCTGCTTGACGTAGGGCTTGATTATCTGAGCCTTAACCGTTCGGCAAGGAGCCTTAGCGGGGGGGAATCACAGCGCATCCGGCTTGCTACACAGATTGGGTCGCAATTGGTGGATGTGCTTTATATTCTTGATGAACCGAGCATAGGACTTCACCAAAGGGATAATGCCCGCCTGATCCAGTCGTTGAAAGACCTTCGCGATTTGGGTAACTCGGTGATCGTGGTTGAGCACGACAGGGATATGATTGAAGCAGCCGATCATGTTGTGGATATCGGTCCTGGGGCAGGAAGACACGGGGGACAGATTGTCGGCCAGGGTTCTCCGGCAGAAATGAGAGATTGTCATACCATTACTTGCGATTATCTTTCCGGAAGAAAGGAAATCCCAATACCGGCGGAAAGAAGACCGGGAAACGGTAATAAACTTAGCTTGTATGGAGCTTCAGGAAACAACCTCAAATCGGTTGATCTTCATCTGCCGCTGGGAACTTTTATTTGCGTAACCGGGGTTTCCGGAAGCGGAAAATCCACACTGATCAACGAAACTCTTTATCCTATCCTGAGCAACAGGTTTTACCGGTCATCACAAAAACCTCTTCCTTATAAATCCGTTGAGGGTTTGTCTCATCTTGATAAAGTGATTGAGATAGATCAGTCACCCATAGGCCGCACACCCAGGTCTAACCCGGTTACGTATACCAAAGCGTTTGATGAGATACGCAAATTGTTTCAGCAGTTGCCTGAATCAAAGGTAAGGGGATATAAACCCGGACGATTCTCTTTCAATGTCAAGGGCGGGCGATGTGAAACCTGCAAAGGGGCAGGAGTAAGGGTTATTGAAATGAATTTTCTGCCGGATGTTTACGTGATGTGTGAAACGTGCCAGGGAAAACGTTATAACCGCGAAACACTGGAAGTCAGGTACAAAGGGAAGTCCATCAATGATGTGTTGAATATGACCGTGAACCAGGCAGTTGAGTTCTTTGAGAACATACCTTCCATCCTGCAAAAAATAAAAACATTACAGGAAGTGGGATTGGGCTACATAACGCTTGGCCAGCAAAGTACAACCCTCTCGGGAGGAGAAGCCCAACGCATCAAGCTTTCTGCAGAACTGTCGAAGCGTGATACAGGGAAAACCCTGTACATCCTGGATGAACCTACTACAGGATTGCATTTCGAGGATGTGAAGGTTTTACTGGATGTGTTGAACCGCTTGGTTAACAAGGGCAATACCGTGCTCGTTATCGAGCATAACCTCGATGTGATCAAGTTTGCTGATCATATTATCGATCTCGGTCCGGAAGGAGGAGAACGTGGTGGCCACATCATCTGCCAGGGTACTCCCGAAGGCATCCTGAATGTGACGGAAAGCCATACAGCATTGTATTTGAAAAATGTATTACATCATTAATCTTAAAAACATGAAAACCCGGGAAGAAGATAAAATTCGAAGCGCATTCGAAGCAAAAACCTGGAATGAGATAAAGACCTATGACTCCTGGCAGATATTTAAGATCATGTCTGAGTTCGTGGAGGGATTTGAAAAATTATCCAAAATCGGTCCCTGTGTCTCGGTCTTCGGTTCAGCCAGGACTAAACCCACGGATAAGCATTACAAGCTTGCGGAAGAAATTGCATATCTTATTACAAAAAAAGGATTTGGGGTAATCTCAGGTGGAGGACCGGGGATCATGGAAGCTGCCAATAAAGGTGCTCATTTTGCCGGAGGCAAGTCGGTTGGTCTTAACATTAACCTGCCTTTTGAACAGGAAGCCAATAAATTTATCGATCCTGATAAATTAATAGATTTCGATTATTTCTTTGTCAGAAAGGTTATGTTCATGAAATATGCCCAGGGATATATTGTTTTACCAGGTGGTTTCGGAACCCTTGATGAAATGTTTGAAGCCGTAACCCTCATTCAGACAGCAAAACTGGTTCATTTCCCTATAATACTAGTCGATTCGGAATACTGGAGAGGACTCATCGACTGGATAAAAGAAAGACTGATGAAGGAAGAAAAGATCAGCCCTGAAGATATTGACATTATACGCCTTGTAGATACCGCAGAAGAAGCCGTTCACATTGTCGAAGAGTTCTATAACAAGTATGCACTGAAACCAAACTTCTAATTAAAGTGATGAGTTATAAGTTATGAGTTATGAGTAAACTAATAACTCATAACTTATAACCCATAACTCAACTAACCATATAACCATATAACAGTATAGCATGAAACACCAAATCCCCCTAAATATCATCTCCATCGAAGACGAAGGATTTCATCTTTTTGTAGAGGGTACTCTTAATGGTTTTCCGTTATTGTTACTGGTTGATACGGGGGCTTCAAGGTCGGTTTTTGATAAGCAAAAGATCTCGGAGAAATTTCCCGGTGGCTTACCCGAACTGATTGAAAACGAAAAGCTTAGTACCGGTCTGGGGACAACTACCATGCAAAGCCAGTCGGTAATCCTTGATTCGTTTAGTATAGGGAGTTTAAAAATATCAGATTACCAGGCTGTTGTGATGGAAATGTCGCATGTGAACGAGTCTTATGCTCATCTTGACCTTCCGGGAATTGATGGCGTAATTGGCAGTGATATCCTGATGAACTACCGGGCAGTCATAAACTATAAAAAGAAAATTCTCGTACTTCGTGATAATAGGGATTAAGGCAGGAAAACCTTTTCCGTTAACTTGCCTTCAGTAGTTTCTATTGAGACAATATACATCCCGGTAACTCCCGGCAAGTCTATTCTTTTCATCCAGGAATTATCCAACCTGGTAGAAAAAACTTCCTGGCCAGCTACGTTAAACACTTTAGCAACTCCGCTTACGGCCTTTGATGATTTGATCATGATCCCACCCTTTATCCCATAGATCAATGTGTTAATATCCAGTGGGATAAAGTGAAGGTGGAAAGTTTCTTCCTCTTCCTGAAGGTTTGAAGTTATAATGGTATTCAGTGCGGAGCTTGCTTTTATGATCTTGTCTCTCAGCTTGTCTTCCAGTATCATGATATAGCGTTCGCTGTACAAACCCGGAATGCTGACTTCCAAAGTATACTTTCCCGGTTCCGGGATATAGACTTTAAGCGGTACCACAAGTTCATTTTTTGCCTCAGGCAAACTGTTTATCGACAATTTCCGGTTGTTTGCAGAGAGCGCGTAGATTTGCGGCCTGTTTCTGTCCATCAGTTTAAAGGCATCAAATTCTCCATCATAATCTGCCGCAGCATCATTTAACATTCTCAGGATACATTCATCACGGTAATCTTCCTGAGTGATACCGGCGATGATCAGGTTTTCAGGGCTGCTTTTGTAAAATTCCTGGTTGCTGTGTATTCGCGCTGAATTGGAAAAACTCACCTCCCCGATATCGCCGGGCGATGATACCCTTACGAAAAAGCCCTGTCCTGATGGAATTTCCGAAGTGGCTCCCAGGGTTCCTGCTCCATTGACATAGGATTTGTAAACTCCATCGTCACCGTCCCAGTAATAAATAGCATTATCGACATTGCTTCGTGATATACCGGCATGATCCAAGTCGATGGCAGATGGATAGGGGTTACCGGTAAGATGCCATCCTGCGTAATCTTCATCATCCGGCCCGCCGGTGTTATAGGTTAATCCACTGCAATTGTAAATACCGGAATGAAGTGAACTTCCTGTGAAAGAATATGTTGATGAAGCCGGAACCTTAATGTTATAACCGGTAGCATCCGACAAAACATCCCCGGATGCCAGATTGACCCATTCCTGGTTGGGCTCATCATATTCGTACAGGTATGCTCCTGTGAAAACATCAGCAAGTGCAGCATTCAAAGGCGATGAAACGTAGTGGTAGGTATTGCCGTTCCCGGAGAGATAGCGCTCTATCTCCGCTGTTCCTCCCAGGGTAAAGCTGCCCATGTCGATAAACGATGCGCTTCCTGAAGCCGATGAGCGCAGGAAAAGATCCTGGGTCACATTCATCGCTTTACCGGCAGGTAAAGTAAAGTGGGCGTTTTCCTCAATCTCCAGTGAGCGGATAACGATGTCGCTGCCCGAATTGGTAAGCGGGTAGTTGGCTTTTCCGCTTTGCAGGATGACATGATCGCCGGTATCGGGGAGTATTCCTCCACTCCAGTTTGCAGTGTTATTCCAGTTGTCATCTGTTGCACCTGTCCACTCTGTCAGCGATTCGGCGTAAACATTGATGCTCAGGTCCCAGTAATAACCCGGACTGTTTCCTCCGATAGGCCACCAGGAGCCGGAAGTGCCTGTTCCGCTTATCCAGCATACGTCGGATTCGATGACCGGGTGGACGTAATTGTTAATTGTATCCTCAATGGGTATAGGCCAGTTGTATCCTGGAGTATAATATTGAACTTTAACATAAAAATCGTCGCCAACCTGAAGGTCTATATGTTCAGGGATTTCAAAATTGTAAAGGCCCGGCCATGGGCAGGTTTGTGTAGTAACAGACCCCAACAGACCGCTTAACGTCGTTCCGTCGAAGCTCTCATAAACCTCGAATTGCATTTGAGTACCGGCGGCCATAGCATAAGAGGAAACCTGCACAAGACGGTTTTTCCCGGAGGAGATGAATTTCACCAGTCCGTACCCGGTTTCACTGCCGTAACCCGTAGAGTTGTAGCTTCCCTGGTCATCATAGAGATAGGCCGTAACAGTATTGATATAATCTTCCCGTACAGGCCAGTAGCAATTGTAATCCAGGATGGAGTTGTCGTTATAGGAAACATAGAAATATCCGGCATCTCCCCAGCCTGCTCCATAGCTGTTGCGAATTATCCAGGCGCCTTGTCCGCCGGCAGTAGTAAGTGTGTCATTCCATCCCACAATATCAACGGCATGGTTCACCTGTGGGGAACCACTGTAATAATAAGTGAATTTGGTGGGATTGTAATATGCAGCTGAATAGTAGATCATGGTATAGACTGCCCCAACAGTCATAACATGATCCTTTATTACATTTATATCGTTGGGAAGGTAACGGGCTTCTTTAATAAAAGCAACTGGTTCGAGACCGTCAGGGCATAAACTGGGGCCGGGTGTGCCACCGGAATTCGGATCCTGGGGTTCCAGCAAGGGGCCGGCCAGCCGGGCAAAATATGCTGTACTCATCCAGTGGTTTCCCCAATAGCTACGTGCCGAATCAAAACCATGGCAGAATTTCAGGTTGTTTTCCGAAAGATCAAATTCTCCCAGTCCGAGCATTTTCCAGCGGGATTCTACCGAACCCATGGTTGCAAAAGCCCAGCATCCATTGGGGGTTTGGCTTTTTACCGGGGTCAGCCATGCACTGTCGCGCATGTCGAATACCACCGGATAACTCCTGTTCGCATATACAGCAGCGTCGTAGTCTTTAAACGAAGGCATTACCGGAGTAGGAATGGCTCCGGTGTTTTCGCTTAAGAGGCTGGGATCTTTTGCTTGTTCAATGGCTTCCAGGAAAGCAGGATTCAAGGGGGCTTTATCAGGTAGCCTTTCCTGGGAAAATGCCTGCAAATAAAGAATGGTAAGTATTATGACGTAAACAATTTTCATAGAAACATTATTTGATAATGATTAGCTTTTTGATGATCCGGGTCTGTGGGTTGTTTGCAGGTTGTACTTCCAGGAAGTAAACCCCGTTTACAAAATTACTTATATCTATGTGTGAATGCAACTGATTTTTTTCCAGCCATTTTATTAAAACTTTACCCCGGCTATCAACAAATGATATGTTCGCAGGGAGCATTCCGGGGTTTAATGAAATGCCAAGGTTGTCATTTGCGGGATTCGGGAAAACCTGAACCCGGTTGTTTATTTGATTTTCCTGGTTGCCATTCACAACAGGCTGATTGACATCGGGGTAAAAATGCATCCCGCCACTAAGATTACCGCATATCATCTCCATTTTATTATCCTGGTCAATATCGGCCAGGGTTGCCGACATCCGCCAGCCCTTTAAAATTTCAAAGGGTTGGTTGCTTATTAACGAAAACAGGGAATCGGACGGAGGAAAAGGATTTCCTGTGTGAGCCAAAACATTCGGAAAGTAAAAAATGCTTCCCTGTTCAGAACCTACTACCAGATCGAGTCTTCCCTGTTGGTCATAAAACAGGAATGGTGTGCTGTATCCGAAGTTCGAAATCATGGGATCGGTCACATTTATCTCTCCCCAGAAGTCATCTTCAAGGCTATAGGAAGCGGATTGTGCAGTACCGGTATTCCGGTAATAGTTGAGTGTTCCGGCTTTTTCACCGATGATCAGATCGGTGAGCCCGTCCTCATCAATATCTATCCAAAAGGGCGTACTGAAATCCCCCACATCGATGTTCATATATGCTTCGGTTTCCAGGATGAAGTCCGGATCTGCACCGGCCTGTGCCTGGTTCCTGTAAAAAAGCAGTTTGCCGTCGTCTTTGCCCACAAGCAGGTCGGGGTCGCCATCCGCATCGATATCAGTGAGGGTAGGGTAGAGGGCTTTTGCTTTCAGAACGGATATGCCGGCCAGATCATCATCAACAAAGGTAAAGCAGGGCTGGGAAGGTGTTCCTGTATTCCTGAAAAAAGACAGCCTGGCTACATATTCCGAATGCAGTGTCATGGATACATCGTACCAGGAACTGTCGTAATAACCGTAATTCCCTGCCAGGATGTCGGTAAGTCCATCACCATCAAGATCATAGAAGATGGGATACGCCCCGGAGCCAAGGTCTATCATGTCATCCTGTAAAAACTGTGTGGATTTCAGATGGAACACCGGTTGGGTATTGGTACCGCTGTTCATGTACAGCCAACTGGAGGCATAATTTCTGGAAACAAAGGTTGCTCCGTCGAAAGGATTGGCCAGAAGGTCTTTCAGTCCGTCATTATTCACGTCAATCATTTGTGGCAGCGGCATGGAAAAGATTTTAACAGGGGTGGAATAATCCGGGAAGTTATGTTCCTGACTGATCATGAATGCATCAATGGATGTGCCGCCGTTGGTCAGCTTGATCAAACCGGGATAATCCACATCCCCCAATACAAGGTCCATGTCGTTATCATCATCAAGGTCTGTTACCAGGAAAGTGGATCCGGTGTGCCTGTCGCGTAAACCAGGGGCAATGAAATTTTTACCACCCCCAAAGCAGGTATCCAGGAAAATCTCATTGGATTCCTCACTTTCAGCAAACCGTCCCCAGCAGTATTCTGTCCGCAGGAAATCCAGGGAATCGGGTGTTCCGTATTTCTCCATGCTTTGGTTCTGGTGTAATTCGACGAAAGAACCCAAAGCCCAGAATGTAAGAATATCAAGATCCCCATCGTAGTCGAGATCAACAATAGCGGGATAATCGGCCGAAGTCACAAGGATATTGACATACCCGCTGCCGTAATATGAAGTGAGGTAAGGATATACCACCAATTCGAATTTCAGAACGGAAGTTGATACATTCCTGTAAACCATTACCCCCGGATTATCGGGATTATAAGTAAAGATATCGTTTCGGCCATCAAAGTCATAATCAACCATCATCACCCATTCGGCAAATTCGGGGAAAAGGCCTATATAATCCGGCGAATAGGCGTAACTGATACTATCTGTTAAACCATTATTCAGGAAGGGCATAAGCCGGTTACCCTGTCGGTCGAAGACCAGCAGATCCATACTACCATCGAGGTTCATATCAATCTCGCAAAACTGGCAGGAATTCATTCCTCCCGCCCAGGGCCAGGCGTATGTCTTGCCGTCTTTCCCCCGAATGACCGGGTTATCCTGTTGTGCTTCAAGAAGTATTGACAAGAGGGAGAAGAATAATAATGCTAAAACGTAGAGTAAGCGTATCATCTTAATGAGAATATCAATGTTGAATAATTATCAAAAGTAGTGATTAATTTGGGAAGTTGAAAGTTCCCGCAATCGCTTCGCTCTGCGGGATGACGGTAATTAAACCTGTCAGCACCCACAGCACCTGACAGCGTTCAATCAAATAAAACTTTTACTAACTTTGATCTCAAACTTATAACTATGTCCAGAATCCTTGTTGTTGACGATGAACCCAGCATACGCAATACATTGCGCGATATCCTGGAGTACGAGAAATATGAAGTTGATGATGCTGCCGACGGAAAGGAAGCTCTGGAAAAAGTAGGTGCAGGCGTTTTTGATGTGATACTTCTCGATATCAAAATGCCCCGTATGGATGGACTGGAGGTGCTGGATCAGTTATTACCCCGTTCAGATGCTCCGGTGATCATGATCTCTGGTCATGGTACGATAGAAACCGCCGTGGAAGCGATTAAAAAAGGAGCCTATGATTATATCGCTAAGCCTCTCGACCTGAACAGGCTGCTTATCACCATCAGAAATGCCCTCGACCGTTCTTCACTTATTTCTGAAACACGTTCGCTCAGGAAAAAGGTTAGTAAAACCTACGAAATGATTGGTGAGTCAGAAGCTATGCTCAATATCCGGGAGATGATAGAAAAGGTGGCCCCTACCAACGCCAGAGTACTTATTACCGGGGAAAACGGTACCGGCAAAGAACTTGTAGCTCGCTGGCTCCATGAGAAAAGTACAAGGTCGGGAGGACCCTTTGTGGAAGTTAATTGCGCTGCAATCCCTTCGGAACTTATTGAAAGCAAGCTTTTTGGACATGAGAAGGGATCATTCACCTCCGCCATTAAACAGAGAAAAGGTGATTTTGAACAAGCCGACGGTGGTACGCTTTTCCTTGATGAGATCGGGGATATGAGCTTAAGCGCCCAGGCGAAAGTCCTTCGTGCTTTGCAGGAAAACAAAATTATGCGGGTTGGCGGAGAAAAAGATATTCCGGTGGATGTACGCGTAATTGCCGCTACCAATAAAAACCTTGAAAAAGAAATTAAAGCCGGAAATTTTCGTGAAGACCTTTATCACCGGCTCAGCGTGATACTGATCAATGTTCCCCCGCTCCGCGATAGAAAAGACGATATTTCTTTGCTGACGCGTTATTTCATCGAAAAAGCATGCTCGGAACAGGGTAAGGCTATCATGGATATTAACGAAGATGCTTTGAAAGAGCTTTCAGAATTGCCCTGGACAGGAAACATCAGGGAACTGCAAAATGTAGTCGAACGCCTGACGATTCTTTGCGATAGTCCTATCGGAGGTGAGGATGTGAGGAGGTTTGGGAGGAAGGGGTGAGGAGAAGGGAGAGGGGCGAAATGTTGCTGGGGGCTGGGGGCTGGGTACTGGGTGCAAGTTACTGGGGGCTGGGGGCTGGGGGCTGGGTACTGGGTGCTGGGGGCTGGGTGCTGGAGCGTTGGATGCAATTTGCCCCCAGTACCCAGTACCTAGCCCCCCAGTACCCAGTCCCCAGCCCCCCAGTACCCAGTAACTTGCAGCGCTTTAATAAAATGATAAATTCCAATGAAGAATCTTGTTATTATCGGACTTTTGTTTTTTTTGGCCGGGGTTTGGCTTTTTCAGGCCAGAGGCCAGGATCCTTTGGTATTGGGGGAGATAATCATCGATGATTATTCGGGAAACAGGGATGGATGGCTTGATCCGGGGGAAACGGCTGAAATGGAAATCCCGGTGATCCATACAGGGAGCTTTCCACTGTTTGCGGTGAAATTATCTCTTAATTCTGCGGATCCCGGGATCAGCATTTTCCTGGAAACATTGGATTATGGATATATTGAACCGGGTGATACCGTTACCCGGGCATTTTATGTGACCGCATCCTATAGCATACCGCAGAATTCTACGGTGCTGTTCAATATTGTCATAACCGCACCTCCTGCTATTACCATTACAGACGAAATCATAATGGAGGTTGGGAAAAAGGATGTGCTTATTGCTGATTTTGAGGATAATGATATTACCTCCGACTTCCTGGAAGACAGGCTGGATTATTATGGCTACGAGTTTGAAAGACTATCTTACCTTCCTGAAACGCTGAAGCGATATCGCAGTGTTTTTGTTTGCCTTGGGGTAAGAAATGCAGGAAGGCCGATCACCCAGGAAGAAGGAGATGCGTTGGCTGCCTATCTCGACCGGAGCGGGAGACTGTACCTTGAGGGTGGCGATGCATGGTTTTACGATCCCCCCACAGCCGTCAGGCCGTATTTCAATATTCTGGGCACAGCCGACGGGGATAATTCCCTCGATCGCCCACATGGGATCGATGGGACCATTACCGAAAACATGATCTTCGATTATGAAGGAGAAAGAGTTTCGAACGACAGGATCATGGCTATGGGAGCCGCTGAACTGATCTTTGAAAATGTAAATCCTGCATACGGTATTGCTGTGGCATACGATGGCGGGTATTACCGGACCGTTGGCAGCAGTTTTGAGTTCGGCGGACTCACCGACTATGTTTTCCCCAGCACAAAAGACGAATTATTGCAACGCTATCTGGAGTTCTTTCAGGTGAAAAAGCTTTCGGTGGAAGCCCGTTTTATGGCTGAGCAACCGTTTATTTGCCTGGGTGAAAGCGTACAGTTCGAAAACTACAGTATCGGTAACGGATTAACCTTTCAATGGATATTTGAAGGAGGGACACCCGCTACCAGCACCGAGGCGGAGCCGCTTGTATTCTATAACACACCCGGCAACTACCTCGTAAGCCTGTTGGTTGAACAAGGCCAGGAATCGCACTTTCTCATCCGTGATGAATATATACGCGTTGGCAAAATACCAACTGCTGAACTCATTGCAGGACCGATGGTTTGTGCCGGAGATACCTCTTTTGTTACCATTGCCTTGTCGGGTTCTCCCCCAATGTCATTTGAGCTCTTCGACGGTACCGATACGATTGTTTACACAAATCTCTATGTTACAAGTATTCAGCATCCGGTTATCCTGAATGAAAATACAACAGTTTGGGTTACATCAGTCATTGGGCATCCGAATTGCCAGGGTGTTGGCGACAGTCTTGTTATGGAAGTCTTTCCGCAACCATCTGCCACGTTAAACGCTCCTCCGGAGATTTGCATGGGAGATACCGCGCTGATCATGATCAGTTTCGCCGGAACTCCTCCATTCTCGTTTGAAATGAGTACGGGAGAATCCATTGTTACCGGCGACAGTGCATATCTCCTGAAAAAAGCCCTGCAAGCAAACACAAGCATTGGCATCATATCCCTTTCTGATGCTTCGGGATGCCTGCCGGAGCTGCCGTTACCGGTGAATATCATCGTAAACAACGTGCCTGTAATAGCCCTTCCAAACGATACCATCATCTGCGCAGGAACCGCTTTATTCCTGGATGCTTCTGTCCCCGGAGCGGTTTCATGGCTCTGGAAACCGGGTATGCAGACAACACCGTATATCACCATCGACAGTGCAGGAACCGGAATGGGCAGCATCACTCATTCGGTTATTGTGACTGCCCAGAACGGATGCACGGCAGAAGACTCTGTTACCGTTGGATTTAAGGATTGTACAGGCATCCCAGAATCGTTAGGTATCAGTGATCTGTGTATTTATCCAAATCCTGCAGGAGAATTGTTTACCATCGAATTTATGTCACAGTATCCGCAGGATGTGTTACTTCGTTTAACAAGCATTGGAGGACAATTGATATTCCAGGAACAATTATTTACCGTGAAAGGAGAATTCAGGAAGCAAATGCCTACAATAGGGTTTCCCTCCGGAGTTTATCTTTTGGAGGTTTATGGGGAAAATGGGGGATGGAATACGAAAGTTGTTTTCGATTGACGCTTAACGATCAACGAAGTAAGAAGATTGCGATAAATCACTTATTGTCATAGTGACTGAGTGACTATGATACTTGTAGAAACAAAGAAGCGAATCCGCCGAGTCACTCAGTCACTCGAACACTTAGCTCTTAAATCCGCCGAGTCACTCAGTCACTCGACCACTTAGCTCTTAAATCCGCCGAGTCACTCAGTCACTCGACCACTTAGCTCTTAAATTCGCCGAGTCACTCAGTCACTCGACAATAAATCACTCAGTATCATAGTGACTGAGTGACTATGATACTTGTAGAAACAAAGAAACGAATCCGCCGAGTCACTCAGTCACTCGACCACTTAGCTCTT